>JAAYBY010000241.1 GCA_012729935.1 Clostridiaceae bacterium
ATCGCATAAGACAAACCCTCAAAAAAGTGGTAAAATTAATGTGATGGTTTAATCGTCGTCTGTTTAATACAAACTAGCCCGCTGCTCAAGTGGATGGTCGATTTTATTAGTTGTTGACCTTTTTTGCAGGGAGGAAAGAAATGCTGAAAAAAAATGAGTATGTTGTGTTTTCGTCGACCGGAGTCTGTGAAGTTGTCGACATTGTCACCGAAAATTTTGACGGTGATTCAGTGCGCGAGTACTATGTCTTGAATCCAGTCCGCGGTAACAGTTCCACCATTTATATACCAACGGATAATCAAAGTGTCAATATCCGGAAAATCATGACAAAGCAAGAGAGTCAGGCTTTATTGGATAAAGTTCCCGAAATCGGCAATGCTTGGATCGAAGAAGACTCGGTCAGACGCGTTGCCTTTGCGGATGCTATTCAGTCTGGAACCCCCGAAAAGCTGGTAGAGTTGATCAAGATTCTGTATGCCAGACAAGATGAACTTACAGAATTAGGTAAAAAACTTTCCAATTCAGATACTGAAACACTCAAGAATGCCGAACAGCTTCTGTTTGATGAGTTGGCCTACTCACTTTCGATTCCATCTGAACTCGTTCCTGCCATGGTTTTCGGAGCAACACAGAGCTGAATACAGAAGACCTGGTTGTACCGGGGCGTGAAAGGATGTCTATGAAACCAGTAAGAGTCGGTTTTCTCGGCGGAGGTTCCATCGCGAATACAGTTGCAAGAGCTTTGGATCAGGTGCCTGAAATTGAAAAATACGGCATAGCCACACGAGATCCGGAACGTTCACGCGCGTTTGCAAAACAGAACCGGTTTACGAGAGCTTTCGATTCTTACGAAGCGATGGCCGCATGTCCTGATATTGATTTCATCTATATTGCCACGCCGCATTCCCATCACCATGAGCATATGATGCTATGCCTGAAACAGAAGAAGAACGTTTTATGCGAGAAAGCTTTTACGGCAACGGCACGTGAGGCTGAAGAAGTAATCCGTTTTGCGCAGCAGGAGAAAATATTACTTGCAGAAGCGATCTGGACACGTTACATGCCATCTCGAAATATTATCAACAGGATTATATCGGACGGTCAGATCGGCACACCGGTTGGCCTAACAGCCAATCTTGGTTATCGGGTCAATCACCATCAGCGCATGATTCGACCGGAACTGGCCGGAGGTGCCTTACTGGATCTGGGCGTTTATCCCATCAACTTCGCTATGATGTTCTTTGGCGATCAGTTTAAGAAAATTACTTCAGCGTGTACATTGATGGATACCGGAGTCGACGCCTCCAACAGCATCACGATCGAATACCAGAACGGAATACTGGCAGTTTTGATGACAACGCAACTGGCTCAGACAGACCGGCGCGGGGCGATTTACGGCGATCAAGGTTATCTGATTGTCGACAATATCAACAACCCGACAGAAATTGAAGTTTTCAACCAGCAGCATGAACTGCTTGACAAACATCTGATCGACCGGCAGATTTCCGGTTATACATACGAATTCAGATCAATGGCTCACTGTATCCGCGAGGGGCTGACCGAGTGTCCGGAAATGCCGCTTGAAGAAACCCTGCGGATCATGAGACTCCTTGATCAGATACGCCATGAATGGGGCGTCATCTATCCTGCTGATCAGCAAAAATAGTAAGGGTTACCGATGATTGTATACACAAAACATCCATGCGTTCTTTATTATGGACTTAAGAACTCATCTGAGGAACTTTTAATGGAGTCTGTTCTTGCACGCTTTGCTTTAGAAGGTCGGCGAATTGATTCTAAATCACTCCACCAACCGGTCGGCTATTTTGTCGGGCTTCATGAACCCGTCTCTCAAATGGATTATTCTGGTCCGCTGCCCGATGAAACGATCGCTGTTCTTTATGGATTAGCGGATCAGGTGATTCAGCAGCTTCTCGCTGCTTTTCGGGAAACTGAAGGATTAACCGTTCAACTGAAAGCGGTTGTCACCGAACATAACAGCCATTGGCCTTTCGTTGACCTGGCTAAAGAATTAAAACAGGAACATGAACTGATGCGTGTCTTTTTCGCGGTTCGTCAGCAAATTGAGCTGGCCAAAAAATGGTTAAACACCAACCAGACTCCTGCTTCCGCCGAACATGAATCGCTCGTTAATCAACTTCAGCAGTCTGTGGAAGAGGGTTCCGAAATTGTGCAGAAAGCGCAAACCACGGATTCATTTGATCTTGGAGAGCTTAAACAAATCGGCAGGCAAATTTCATCGCTGCTCAGCCAACTGCAATCGTCATAACAAATCAATCTCTTCCTTTTTACAAAGTCTTTCCGGCCAGTATCTCCAGGTAATCCTGGTAGTTCCGCTTAAGCAAATCCGGTGTGTCCAGATGATATGGGCATTGGGCGGCGCATTGTCCGCATTCCGTACAATCCTCTATTTTCCTCATCATGGCCTGTCCGTCCACACCAAGCAGCTTTTCCGAAGGTGCCCGGCGGAGCAGCAGAGACGCACGCGCACAGGTATTGATCTCAATCCCCTGTGGACAGGGCATGCAGTAGCCGCATCCCCGACAAAAATCACCTTGAAGAGCTTTTTTGTCTTTTTCGATGAGTTCCTGCATTTCGACAGTCAGCTGAGGCGGATTTTTGATGCATGACAAAAAATCATCGAGTTCCTGCTCACGCTGGATTCCCCAGATCGGCATGACATGATCGAAACGGCTGATCCAGGCGCACGCCGCATCCGCACGGGTGATTAAGCCTCCGGATAGTGCTTTCATCGCAATAAAACCCATTCCCGCAGCTTTACACGATTTTGATAATTCCAGTTCTTCATCTGTACTCAAATAACTGAAAGGATACTGCAGTGTCTCATACAATCCGCTTTCGATCGCTTGTCGTGCAACAGCCATCCGATGATTGGTGATGCCGATTGCCCTGATTTTACCCGCTTGCTTTGCTTGAAGCATGGCTTCATACAAACCGCTTTGATCACCCGGCATCGGGCAAAACGGCAGATTATGAAACTGGTAGATGTCTATATAATCCGTTTTCAGTAACCGGAGACTGGTGTGCAGATCTTTCCAGAACGATTGGGCATCAACAGATGCTGTTTTGGTCAGTACAATTACATCCTGCCGGAATCCCTCCAGCGCTTCTCCCAATTTTTCCTCACTGTCGGTATAGACCCGGGCAGTGTCAAAACAATTCATACCACCTCTAACAGCACGCTGAACCAGATGAATCGCATCGTCTTTTGAGATTCTCTGAATCGGTAAAGCACCAAAAGCGTTCTGCTCAACATAAAATCCGGTTTGCCCTAATACGATCTGACTCATTGGTTATTGAATCCTCCCTGGAAAGATATCCTTATCTTAACATATTCAGAACCGTGAATCGATCAATCATTCTTAGCGTCAGATCAACGGAATGAAGAATCGTTTCATACAATTTTTGCCGTCGTTATTATGGTAGAATATTGACAGTCCGCTGTTTAGACTCATAAGTCATTGTTATTAGAAGGAGTTCATACCAACATGCAAACAGGACCCAACCGATTGTTTAAAAAGCTGGAACGTCTGGCCATCCCCGGCCTGATGAAGATTCTGGTTATCATCATGGGCGTCGTCTTCGTCCTTGATTTATTCTTCGCCGGTGAACTGACACGCTATCTGATGTTCAATCGCACTGCCGTTTTCAGCGGTCAAATCTGGCGTGTCATTTCATTTGTTTTCATTCCAATTAGTTCCAGTCCGCTGTTTCTGGTTTTTGTGCTCTATTTTTACTATATGATCGGAGAGGCGCTGGAACAGGAATGGGGCGTTGCCAAATTTAATCTGTTCTACCTGGTTGGCATCATCGGCACCATCACTGCCGGTCTGATCACCGGATTTGCCACCAATCACTATCTCAATCTATCCTTGTTTTTCGCGTTTGCCATTCTTTTCCCTGAATTTCCCATCCGTTTATTCTTTCTGTTAACCGTTAAGGTCAAATGGCTGGCCTATCTCAATGCCGCTTATTTCGCCTATGCGTTAATCGTTTCAGGATGGCCGGAACGAATCGCACTGATTGTATCACTGATCAATGTTATTTTATTTTTCCAGAAGGATGTCAGGCGGCGGATCA
>JAAYBY010000242.1 GCA_012729935.1 Clostridiaceae bacterium
ATCGGCGAGAAAAAATGTGAACATCGTGAGGCTTGAGTGGGAAATAAAGAAAAAATTGCCGCCTTTGTGAGTCTTTATTGTCTGATTGTAGTCAGCTTACTCAGTGTCGGATTGATGAGCGTTGATGCTCAGAAAACACAAGCGGACCCTGCCGTGTTTTCTGCAAATTCAGCAGCCAGTCAGATCCACATGCAAGACCGATCGGGTTCTTTACCGACGAGTCCGTCGTCGCCAGCACCACAAGTGACCCCGACAGCGGCACCAACAGTTGCTGCGCAGCAAGCGACTCCAACCGCTGCACCACAAGCGACTCCGACAGTGGCACCAACGGCTGCTCCTTCGCCAGTGGCCATGACTGCTGTACCAACAGTTGATGCACCGAAAGCGACTTCGATAGCTGCAGCAACAGCTGCTCCAACGCCTGCTGGCACCCTGGTTGATTCGCCTGATTCCAGCCCGACTGTTCACATAAATCCATCGCCTGCAGGTGAAAAGGCACCCGGTGATTCTGAAGCAGACCAGCCATTTTGGGGTATCAGCCAACAGATTACCAGCCAGTGGATTTTTCCATTACAGATCGAGACCCATACCCCGGTGCAAGGTCAGTTCGGTGCTTCGCGCAGCAACGGCAGAGCGCATGCCGGCATTGATCTCTATGCACCGAATGGGACAGATGTTTTTGCGATGGCCTCAGGCCGTGTAAGATCCATCTATCTGTTTTACGAAGATCTATTAGCTTTTGAGGTCGAAAACGATGACGGGACCCTGATACGATATACGGAGCTGGATCCGCTTGTTAAAACGGGTGAACGAGTGGAGCAGGGACAGTTGATCGCACAGCTTCGCAAGAACTCGAGCGGCAGCTGCATGCTTCATCTGGAGATATATGCTACTTGTTCGGGGCAGCCGACCACGCAGACTGATAACAGGAGCAACTACCTTTACGTGAGTCATACCAGTTCATTTATGCGAAGAAGCGACTTGGTCGATCCATCCGCAGTTTATTCTCTGCCACGTCAGTAGGACGGCACTCAGACAACGATCTTTCATTGCATTATTGTCGATTCAATAGGTATCAATTCACCCCGCTCGTTGCCTGTGCATGTCACAGATGAATACAAGGTTAAAGAGAATGGCTGTAAAATCGAGAAAAACAGAGAAAAACGAAGAAAAACAGCGAATCAGTTTGCTATTTTAAAAGATCGCTTGACAGATGGATTAACGCGGCTTACAATGGGTGAGCGCTCTGAGATGTGAATGAGCGGATCTGTTCTATAACGAGATCAATAAATGGAGGAAATTGGATTCATGAGTACATATGTGGCTAAAGCAGCTGACATTAAAAGAAAGTGGTATGTCATCGATGCCGATGGTCTGATTCTGGGCCGTCTTGCCAGCGAAGTCGCAAAGATACTTCGCGGTAAAAACAAAGCAGAATACACACCGTTTTTGGACACGGGTGACTACGTCATTATTGTCAATGCATCAAAAATTGCTCTCACCGGCAAGAAGCTTGATCAGAAAATGTATCGCTATCATACGAATTATCCGGGCGGACTGAAAGAGATCAAGTACCGGGATATGATGCAGAAGAAACCGGAAAAAGTCGTTGAGCTCGCAGTCAAGGGTATGCTTCCCAAAAACGCGCTGGGACGCGCGATGTTCAAGAAATTGAAAGTCTATGCAGGTCCTGAACACGAGCATACCGCTCAAAAACCTGAACAACTAACGCTTTCACTGTGATGTGGGGAGGATAAATAAAAATGGCTGTGAAGAAGACTGCAAAATCATTTTTTTACGGAACAGGACGTCGCAAAAATGCGGTGGCATGTGTCCGTATATACCCTGGCAAAGGCCAGATCACGATCAATGATAAAGATATCGAAGAATATTTCGGCATGGAGACCCTGAAGCTGATCGTTCGTCAGCCTCTGGTCGCGACTCATACGGAAAACCGTTTTGACATCATCTGCAAAGTAATCGGCGGTGGTTTGTCCGGACAGGCTGGTGCGATCCGGCATGGCATTTCCAGAGCGCTGATTCAGGCAGATGAAGAAGCCTTCAGGACAATTCTCAAAAAGGCCGGCTTCCTGACACGGGATTCTCGTATGAAGGAAAGAAAGAAATATGGTCTCAAAAAAGCACGTAAGGCTTCTCAGTTCTCAAAACGTTAATCGTCAGACTGGCTGCTTGCTTCAGATACAAAAATCATGACGACCGGGCGAGGACATCTATGTTCCTCGCCCGATTCGCATGCACCATACGTGGGGAGGAAATAGACGATGCTATTGATGAATGCCAGAATCATCACGATGAGCGGCCGGACAATCGAGCGCGGCTATCTGGATATTGATCCGCCGCTGATTCGTTTTGTTGGAGAGGGATCGCCTGATCCAGACTGGCTGGCCAACTATCATGATCAAGTCATCGATTTGGATGGCGGATGGATTGTTCCCGGCTTTATTGATGCACATTGCCACATTGGCATGTTCACCGACGGCATTTCAGTCGAAGGGTATGACGCCAACGAGTCATCAAATCCGGTGACACCGGACATGCAGGCGATTGACGGTCTTTTTCACGATGACTTTTGTTTTCGGGAAGCACTATCCTATGGCGTAACATCGGTTATGACCGGGCCAGGCAGTGCCAATGTAATCAGCGGTACCTTTTCTCTAGTCCATACTCACGGGCGGTCTGCTGATGAAATGATTATAATCCGCACTGCAGCCATGAAGGCCGCCCTCGGTGAGAATCCCAAACGGACCCATGGCCGTAAAGACCGTTCTCCGGTGACCCGGATGGCCAACGCCGCAGTCCTGCGGGATGCCCTGCAGAAGGCTGCTTATTATCAGCGGAAAAAGAATCAGCCGTTTTCCGGTCAAACCGGTGAGTCGGCCTCTCATGAGCCTGATGCCCGGTGGGAGGCGCTTTTGCCTGTTTTATCAGGTGAAGTGATCCTTAAAATTCATGCGCATCGAAGTGATGATATTCTGACAGCTGTCCGGATTGCTGAATCATTCGGATTGCGCTATACATTGGATCATTGCACAGAAGGCTATCGTGTGGCAGAACTTCTGGCCAACCTCTATGAAGAAGGCCGGAAACCCGGACACGGCTGCGGCGAACCGGGAAAAGGCAGACTCGAGGGCATTATAACCGGCCCGTTGCTCTCTGATCGCAGCAAACCTGAACTGGCCCGATCTTGTATCGAGAATCCGGCACGGCTTGCAGCAACTGGCATTCCTGTCGCAATCATGACGGATCATCCGGTCATCCCTGAGCAGTATTTGGCGCTCAGTGCAGCGGCCGCAGTCAGAGGAGGGTTGCCGGAGACCGACGCTCTGGCTGCGATTACCATTAAAGCAGCCGAAATCTGTGGCGTTGCGCAGAGTCGCGGAACGCTTGATGCTGGAAAAATTGCTGATTTTTCGGTCTTTTCAGCGCATCCGTTCGATTACCGCTGCCAGACCCGGATGGTGTACATTGATGGGAAGCTGGTCTGGAACCATACGGATGAAAAACAGACGGAGCGCTCATCATGCTGCGTGTGATGTCCAGCAGATTCAATGAAGAGCGACGTGAGATAATCGTTGAGGCGACGCGTCCGGAAGATACGGAAAATCTGGGGTTTTTGCTGGCCGGCCTGGTTTATCCTGGTGCTGTCCTAAGTCTTTCAGGCGACCTGGGTGCCGGAAAAACGACCCTGACCCGAGGCTTTTCGAAAGGACTTGGTTGCCTCGGTGCTGTTGCCAGTCCGACGTTCACGCTGTTGATGGAACATCCGGCGGGTGCAAATGGTCTTGCGTTGTACCACTTCGATGTCTATCGGCTTGACTCTTCGGATGCGTTTTATGAACTGGGGTTTGATGAGTATTTTGACCGTGACGGTGTCTGCATCATCGAATGGGGAGACAGAATCAATGACATTTTGCCGCCTCAGACGATCCATCTTAGTCTGACACGTGAAACGTCTGCAGAGTTTATCCGCCAGATTACAATCAGCAGTCTGGCGACAAGTGATCTGCTGCCGAAATTAGATGAAACCATTAACGCTGTACAGGAGATCAATTCGCCACAGCCGAAAGGAGCGGTATGAAATGATGGTTCTCGCCTGTGACACCTCCGGACCTTCGGTCAGCGTTGCTTTACGGCGAAACGGAACGATCGTGTCCGAACGGACATTGGATATCGGACTGATTCATTCTGCCACCTTTATGCCGATGGTGTCAGATCTGCTTCGGGAGACCCAAAACCAGCCGGCTGACATTGATCTCTATGCGGTTACAACAGGACCCGGATCATTCACCGGCATACGTATCGGTATCAGTGCGGTCAAGGCGATGGCCTATGCACATCAGAAGCCGGTTGTCGGGCTGACGTCGCTGGAAGTGATGGCGTTTCCGTATCATGTAAGTTCCGGGCATCTGATCTGCCCGATGATAGATGCACGGAATCAGCGGGCCTACGCCGGAGCCTGGTTTGAAGGCCGGCAGGTTATCCCGATTGACAATCAGCCGATTACCGCATTCCTGGAAGCGATTCGCCTGCAGTCGGAAGCAGATACCGCGATTCGCGGTGTTCTGTTTATCACCCGCCTCTCGCTCGATGGACAAACAGAATGTCTTAAGCCGCTTGTTGTCCGGAAGGCAGCCGATTCAATGATGCTGCCGCGGGCCGGTGTGCTGGCCGATCAGGCAGAACGTATGTGGGAAGCCGGGAAGGCACAACAGCCGGAACAGTTGAAAGCAACGTATTTCGTGAAATCCGCAGCGGAGCGCCTCCATGACAAACAGATTCGATAGCACCGTCACTATACGCCGGGCAGTCTCTTCAGATGCACGCGGAATCCGGGTGATTGGTCAACATTGCCTGGGTATGAGCTGGTCAGAGAAGACCCTCGCCGCAGATCTGGACAACATCGGCCGCAGTCTTTATTTCGTTGCAGTTGCTTTTGACCAATCCGTTATCGGATTCGTTTCATGCTGGTATGTGCTCGATGAGGCTGAGATCATTGATCTGGCCGTCGTTTCAGAATATCGTCGACAAGGTGTTGCCTTTGGGATGATGGCGGCTTTGCGTGCAGAACTTCAAAAGCTGCATGTTCGATTTCTGCGGCTGGAAGTCCGCGAAACCAATCGAATCGCCCGATTGTTCTACCAAAGGATAGGATTTGACGAGATGGGGTACCGGTCAGACTACTATCCTGACACGCGAGAGGCTGCTATGTTGATGGAACAGGTTCTGAATGAGCCTGACGCAGGCGCGAACACCCCTCCAGGGAGATAGACCAGCTGGTCGATCTGTTGACAAAATCTTTACAATCACACTATACTGATAATGTTATCAGGCCGGTTTGTTTTTAAAGCTGACGATAGGTGGTTGGCTGTTTACGGGAGGATCATGATGGTTAGCAGAACTGTTCTCTTCAACTGTGAGGACGCACTTCAGATGAAAGCGGTTGCTGTACTCATTCAGAAAGCATCTACATATCGCTCAACAATCTGGCTTTCGAGGGGACAGCGAAAGGCCAACGCAAAAAGTCTGCTCGGTGTGATGTCTCTGGGAATCGAAGATGCTTCAGAACTTGAAATTTCAGCAGAAGGTGCCGATGAAGAAGAAGCACTCGAAGCCATCGCCCGGTATCTCCAGCAACCGGAATTCTGATGACCGTAAGCCAGATAGTATGACTTCAGACGTTCAATCTTTTGACAACAGACTGGATCTTGTTCCTCATAGCCCGGGCGTTTACCTGATGAAGGACGCATCGGGTTCTGTTATTTATGTGGGTAAAGCAAACGATCTGCGCCAGCGGCTGCGTAGCTATTTTACAGCTTCACCGAAAGGAAATGCACGTATTCTCGCGTTGATT
Source organism: Clostridiaceae bacterium (assembly GCA_012729935.1). Taxonomy (GTDB): domain Bacteria; phylum Bacillota; class Clostridia; order Saccharofermentanales; family UBA5734; genus JAAYBY01. The sequence continues at coordinate 5,873 of JAAYBY010000242.1, forward strand.
CATACGATTGCAGATTTCTCAGTGATCATCTGTGACAACGAACGCGAATCATTGGTGCTGGAATCAACATTAATTAAAAAGCATCAACCACGATACAATATCTTGCTGCGAGACGACAAAGATTATCCGTATGTCCGTGTGACCCTGAATGAACAGTATCCGCGTATCTTGAAAGCGTTCAGGATCGGTGACGATCAGAATTTTGGTGCACGTTACTTTGGACCGTATCTGTCGCGTGATGTAAAACTGGCATTGGAGGCAATTCGCTCTATTTTCCCTGTTAAAACCTGCCGGAGGGTCCTGCCGCGGGACATTGGCAAAGAAAGACCCTGCCTCCAGTATTATATCGGACGGTGCATCGGTCCCTGCAAGGGCGATGTTCCAGTCGAGGATTATCGAGCGGTTATGGAACAGATCTGCCGCTTTTTTGCAGGTCGGACAGATGATTTACTGCACGAACTGAGGCAGGAGATGGCTTCTGCCGCCAATCAGCTTCACTATGAGCGGGCTGCGCGCATTCGCGACCGGATCCAGGCATTGGAAAATCTGATGGAAAAGCAAAAAGTAGTGGATGCTAAACCGATTGATCAGGATGTGTTAGCCATAGCCGGAAACGGCAGTGAAATTTGTCTGCAGAAGCTTGAAATCCGTCACGGACGTCTGGTCGGCGCCTCAGCCACATTCTGGCCTGAAAAGGATTTGGATGAAGAAGAAATCATTCGTTCATTTTTGATTCAGCATTATCAGCAGATAGCCTGGATACCGCCTGAAATTTTAATTCCGGTTGATCTTTCTGACCAGGCAGGGATTGAAACCTATCTGAGCAGTGTTGGCGGCAAACGGTGCCGGTTGAGAAAACCTCAGCGTGGTAAAGGGGTCGACCGGATGAACATGGCGCGTGAGAATGCTAATGAGGCATTGCGCCGGCATACGCTTCAGGGCGGACTCCGGCAGTCAGCTATCGAAGAAACATTGATCATGTTAGGTTCGCTGCTCAAACTTGACAAAACGCCACAACGGATTGAAGCAATTGACATTTCACAGACCGGATCCGATGATCAGGCTGCCGGACTGGTTGTTTTCGAGAATGGCCGTCCCTTGAGACGCCATTATCGACATTTCCGACTTAATCAAAATCAGGCGGCTGATGATTATGAAGCCATGCGCCTGACGCTGGCCAGACGATTAGGACATCTGGACGATGCATCGTTTGGATTGACACCTGATTTAATTTTGGCAGATGGTGGAATTGGACATGTGCGGGCGATCCAGTCTGTTTTGCATGAAAATAACCTGTCGATCCCGGTAGCCGGCATCGTCAAGGATGAAAAGCATCGTACGCGCGGACTGGTGACTCCGGACGGATCGATCATAGAACTGCGCCATCAGCCGGCCGGGCAAACACGATCGCTGCGTGTTTCTGAGCGCGATGCTGATCATGACCGTTACCTTGACGATGCTGAACAGCTGGCGCTGCTCAGATTATTGACCGCCATTCAGGATGAGGCACATCGCTTCGCCAACCGCTACCGGATGAACCTGAACCGAAAACGGCAGACGCGGTTTTCTCTGGAAAGTATTCCAGGGGTAGGACCAGCCCGTCGGCGTTTGCTGTTGCAGGCTTTTCAGTCAATCAAGAAGATATCCGAGGCGGGAATAGATGATTTGCTGGCTGTCAAAGGGCTTGGTAATCAAGCTGCACACGCGGTGTACGATCATTTTCACCCGGCAGAGCAGGAGGATTGAAAATGGCAGTCTATGCGATAGCAGATTTACACCTTGGATTAGGTGTCAGCAAACCGATGAATATTTTTGGTGAGCAGTGGAACCGGCATACGGATCAAATTAAGCAGAACTGGACTCAGATTCGTTCAGATGAAACGGTCGTGATAGCAGGTGATATTTCCTGGGCGATGACGCTGCAGGAGGCACTGCCCGACTTAATCTTTCTTGACCAGCTGCCCGGTCGGAAAGTACTGCTGAAGGGTAATCATGACTACTGGTGGACATCTTTGAAAAAGCTCAAACAGGTTTGTGAAGAACATCAGCTTCAATCATTGCAGTTTTTGCGCAATAACGGGTGTCCCGGCTCCGATGACTGGATGATCTGCGGCACACGGGGATGGATTTTGCCGGATGACCCGGCATTCCAGCAGGCAGACGAAAAAATATATAAACGAGAAGCGAACCGACTCCAGCTTTCACTGGAATCAGCGCAAGAGCAGAGAAAGCCAGGGCAGAAATTACTGGTTGCAATGCATTATCCGCCGATCAATGCGCAAAACAAGGAAACGTTGTTTACCCGACTGATGCAGCAGTTTGAGGTGGATTGTTGTGTCTACGGCCATATTCATGGTGTTCCGCCGGAAACTGAAAAGCAGACGGCTGCAGGATTGATTCCCTGTGTTCTGGTTGCTGCTGATCACCTGTGCTTTAGCCCGTGGCCTGTTGCATCACGCCAGGTGAGTCAATAAGAGAGAATTCATTCGTGTTGACACAAACTGATGACGACTGCAAACGTCAGATTGCCTAATCCATACCCGTTTGATTCAAAAAAATCAGAACCATTGATTGTTGCGTGATGATATGTCTTGAGATATAATCAATAGACTGTAAACAAATGAGAAAGGCTGCGATATTAGATATGAGCGCCAGTATGACCGGATATGGACGAGGAGAAGCAGCAGATTCGATCTGCCGCGTGATTGTCGAAATTAAAACGGTGAACAACCGTTATTGTGATATTCAGATCCGCATTCCACGTTTGCTGTCATCACTGGAAAATAGAATCCGTGAGCAGGTTCAGAAGCGCCTATACCGCGGCAAGATTGATATCTATGTGACCTATGAAGTAACCGGAGCAGATGCCATGCAGGTTCGATGTGATTATCAGCTGGCGCACGCGTATGCTGATGCCCTTCGCCGGATCGCATCTGCCGAATCGATCCCTGACGGATTGAATGCCGTCCAGATTGCTCGATTTAATGATGTTCTCCAGATTGAGCCATACGAGCTGCCGGCCGAACAGACCGAGACGCTTATTGAACAGGCTCTGTCTGATGCACTGACCGCTTTGTGTGAAATGAGGTCGCTTGAGGGAAATCGCCTGGCGGCTGACATCAGGCAACGTGCAGATCAGATGCTGACCCAGTATGAATCATTAGGGCGTTTAGCACCGCTGGTTGCAGAACTGTATCGTAAACGGTTGACAGCCCGGATTCAGGAGTGGTTCGGCGACGAATCGGAAAAACTGTTTTCAGAAGAGCGAATGGCTGCGGAAGTCGCCGTCTATGCTGACAAAAGTGCTGTTGATGAGGAGTTGGTCCGTTTAAAAAGCCATCTGCAGCAATTAAAAAGCATTGTTAGTCTTGACGAGCCGGTCGGTAAGAAACTGGATTTTATCGTTCAGGAAATAAACCGTGAAATCAATACCATCGGATCAAAAGCCAATGACCTTTCTATGGTACAAACCGTTGTTTCCATGAAAAGTGAATTGGAAAAAATACGCGAACAAATCCAGAACCTCGAATGAGGAAATGTGCTGACGGACTGTCGGGAGAATCTATGGAAAGTGTTTTTTTCTTAAAAATCGGTTTTCAAAATCTCGTTTCAATCAATCGTATTATCGCGATTGTCAGTCCCGATTCTTCACCTGTCAAACGCATTATCCAGGATGCACGTGATCGTTCCAGCTTGATTGACGCAACGTCCGGACGAAAAACGCGCGCTGTATTGATCATGGACAGTGATCACGTGATTCTGTCTTCCATGACCGTCGATGAACTGAGCCATCATTCATCGCTGCACATTCAGGAGGACCTGCCATGATTCAGGAGATACAGGACAAACCGGGTCAGCAGCGTGGGCTGGCAATTTGTGTATCGGGTCCTTCAGGCGTCGGGAAAGGAACCATTATCCGGTCGGTTCTGGCCAGACGCCCGTCAATCAGACATTCAGTCAGTATTACGACGCGCCGGCCGAGACCCGGTGAGAAGAACGGTATCGATTACTATTTCGTCGATCATCCGACTTTTGAGCGCATGATCGCTGACGATGAAATCCTTGAGCATGACTGCTATTGTGATCAGTATTATGGAACACCCCGAAAACCGCTGGCCGAAGCGATCGGAAGCGGCCTTGACGTCATCCTGGATATAACGGTTCCCGGTTCGCTATCCATCATGCAAAAAATCCCGGAATGTGTTACAATATTTCTCCTGCCGCCTTCGTTTTCAGAGCTTGAAAACCGATTGCTGAAACGGGGAACGGAAACAGATGATATCGTACGCAAACGACTCGAAAAGGCTCGGCATGAAGTAACCATGGCGGACCGTTTTCAATACCTTGTGGTCAATGATGATCTGGCAGAAACAGCCCAGCGCATTCTGGCCATCATTGATGCAGAGCATTGCCGGTATCCGTATCAGGCAGGCATTGAACAGGTTGTACTGGCTCGCTGAGCCATAAATCAAGGAGGAACATACATGCTGGTTAACCCGCCAATTGAAAAATTACTGCCAAAGACCGAAAACAGATATACTCTGGCCATTCTGGTCGCAAAACGTGCTCGTCAGTTAGTCGACGGGGCACTGCCTCTCTTTCCGTCTGAATCACCAAATCTGGTGACTGTCGCCTGTGAGGAGCTTGGTGCTGACCGGATTTGCTGTGTGCAAGGCCAGGTAACGCCTTATATCCCGCTCAGGCCAGAGGTGGAAGCGGCACGTCTGGCAGCTAAACATGCAGCTGCGCAGGCAGACATGGCAGATGCGGTTCGCGAAGAACTCGAGCGAACAAATGCGATGCTGGCTGAACCTGCGGATGCATCGGATGTACAGATCATATCCGATATGCTGCTTG
>JAAYBY010000243.1 GCA_012729935.1 Clostridiaceae bacterium
ATCGATTACCCTTTAATCTGTGAACGGCCGGGATTGATTGCTTTTTCCAGTCAGGAAAGACAGGCGATGCTAGGAGGTCCCCAATGAATCGATCAGCCCATTCAATCCATTTCAAAGCGTTAAATGAAGAAATCAGACAAGCCGGCGAAACCGTGGTCATCGATGGTTGCCTGGGTCAGCGGTTCATCGGAAGCGGTCTCAAAGACCAGACCATCGTGATCAACGGGACACCTGGAAATGCACTGGGAGCCTATCTGAATGGGGGAGAGATTCATGTCAGAGGCAACGCCCAGGATGCAGTCGGCGATACGATGAACAGCGGCCGGATCATCATCCATGGTCACGCCGGCGACACGCTCGGCTATGCCATGCGAGGCGGCAGTATCTATGTATCCGGTCATGCCGGTTATCGGACAGGCATCCACATGAAGGCTTACAAGGACAAGCAGCCGGTGATTATCGTTGGTGGTCATGTGGGAAGCTTTCTTGGAGAATATTTGGCCGGAGGACTGATCATCGTTCTGGGTATCGGTTCAAACCAGCTGCCTGTTGGTCATTTTACCGGAACCGGCATGCATGGCGGGAAAATATTTATCCGCAGTGAATGCGAGCTAAACGGCCTGCCTGATCAGGTGGTTGTTGCGGATGCATCTGCAGACGAGCTAAGTGAAATACAATCGCACATTGAAGATTTCGCGTCATGTTTCCAGATGGATGCCTCGTCGCTGCTTCAGGGACGCTTTCACCTGTTGAAACCTAATCGCAAAAATCTATATCACCAATTGTACGTGGCAAATTAGAACGCTCTGTTTCAAGTATCAGTGCTGGGGGGAATACACGATGAATCAAACCATTGAAGATGTAATCGCATTTGTTAAGGAGAACGATGTTCAGTTCATCCGACTGGCTTTCTGTGATCTCTTCGGACTTTACAAGAATATCTCGATTATGCCCGAAGAGCTGGCGGATGCGTTTGAAAAAGGTGTGTCCATCGACGGGCATGCAATCAGGGGGTTTCGCCAGGCAGTCAAATCCGATCTGCTGTTGGTTCCGGATCCTGCCACATTGTCCATTTTACCCTGGCGACCGGGTCCTGGGCGGGTCATTCGCTTTTACTGTGATATTCGCAATCCGGATCATTCCGGATTCCTGTTTGACAGCCGGTCTGTTTTGAAGAATCTAATCAGGCGAAGTGAGAACAACGGCTATGTTTGTCAGGTCGGAGCTGAATGCGAGTTCTATCTTTTTAAAACCGATGAGAACGGAGATCCGATCGAAACGCCGCTCGACCAGGGTGGCTATATGGATATTTCGCCTTTGGACAAAGGAGAAAATATTCGTCGGGAGATCTGCCTGAGCCTCAAAGAAATGGGCTTAAAACCGGAGGCTTCACATCATGAACAAGGGCCCGGGCAGAACGAGATCGACTTCAGATTCAGCGATGCACTGACCTGCGCGGATCACTTCCTGACCTTTAAGTCCGTCGTTAAGGCCATCGCGATGCGAAACGGTTTATTTGCCTCATTCATGCCAAAACCGATTCCGGATGCGCCCGGAAATGGCATGCACGTCAATTTATCATTGTGCCGCAACGGGATGAACGCATTTTCCCGAACATCGGATCACCTGACGGCTGTTGCTGAGCATTTCATCGCCGGCATACTGACCAGGATTCCTGAAATCACCGTCTTTCTCAATCCGCTGATCAATTCCTATGATCGGCTTGGCGTCTTCGAAGCACCCAGATATGTTTCATGGTCACATCAGAATCGTTCACAGCTGATCCGGATTCCTGCTGCAGCTGGTGAAAAAGTTCGCATGGAACTTCGATCGCCTGATCCGTCGCTTAATCCTTATCTGGCCTTTGCACTGATTCTTGCAGCAGGTCTGGACGGTATCGAAAATGAAATGACGCTGCCGCCGCCTGTTGACCTTGATCTGCTGTCGCCATCCTGTCAGGCTGATTCGCTGGCTGCCCTGCCATCATCATTAGGTGAAGCCATTGAACTGGCAAAAAGCAGCTCGTTTGTCCGATCGGTCATCGGATCGGAGCTGCTGTCGGTCTATCTGGCCGAGAAGGAGGCAGAAGAGGCTGCCTTCAGAAAATCAGAAAGTCCGGAAGCATTCTACAGAGCCAGATATTTCGAAAAGCTGTGAAGAACCTGATGGCTCGATAAGGCGGTTTTAATGGAGAAGGTACTCATCGTTTCACATTCAGAGAAAAACGATGCATTTTTCACCGATCTGGTTAATGCTGCTTCTTCAAGTCGGATTGATATTGTCAGATCCTGTGGCGATGCGCGTCGTCTCCTGGTGATCAGAGATTTTGATCTGATCATCATCAATTCACCGCTGCAGGATGAGACCGGTGAACATTTGGCTCGAACGGTCGCAGCTGATGGAATCACCCAGGTCATTCTCGTTGTCAGGAGTGAACACTTTGATGAGATTGCCTCTGTCTGTGAAAA
>JAAYBY010000244.1 GCA_012729935.1 Clostridiaceae bacterium
ATGCCCGTCATAACCTACCGAGAAGCTGTCAGACAAGCTATCGACGAAGAAATGGCCCGGGACGAGCGTGTTTTTCTCATAGGCGAGGAAGTGGCCCAGTATAACGGGGCCTATAAAGTCAGTCAAGGTTTGCTGGATAAATATGGCGAAAAACGTGTCATTGACACACCGATTACCGAGGAAGGCTTTACCGGGGTCGGGATCGGTGCCGCGATGGTCGGTTTGAGACCGGTTGTTGAGTGGATGACCTATAATTTTTCGCTGATGGCCTTCGACCAGGTCATCAACAACGCGGCCAAGATGCGCTATATGTCCGGCGGCCAAATCAGTCTGCCAATCGTATTCCGCGGACCGAACGGACCGGCAGAATACCTGAGCGCCCAGCATTCCCAGGCCCTGCAGTCTCTTTTCGCACATGTACCGGGTCTGAAAGTTGTGGCCCCCGCAACCCCTTATGATGCCAAAGGTTTGTTAAAAACAGCCATCCGCGATGACAACCCGGTTTTGTTTCTCGAAGCGGAGCTGATGTATGCCTGGAAAGGTGAGGTACCGGACGAAGAATACCTGATTCCTTTTGGCCAGGCAGACATCAACCGCAGCGGCAAGGATGTTTCACTGATCAGCTTTTCCAAGCCTGTCAGAATAGCCAGGGAAGCAGCCGATGTCCTGGAAAAGCAGGGGATCGACGCTGAAGTCATCGATCTGCGCTCTATTCGCCCTCTGGATGAAAAAACGGTCTATGAATCGGTCCGCAAAACCAACCGTTGTGTCGTGATCGATGAGGCCTGGCCGTTTGCCAGTGTTGGTTCGCATGTTGCCTGGCTTGTTTCCAGAAACTGCTTTGACCTGCTGGACGCTCCTGTTGAACTGGTTTCATCAGAGGACGTGCCGATGCCATACAACCATACGCTGGAATTAGCTGTGCAGCCATCTGTAGACAAGATCGTCGCAGCAGCCAGGAACGTGCTTTACCTGGACAAGTAACTCCATGCAAACAAGACAACTTTCAAGGATTGAACCTGAACTGAAAAATGACGAGGAGGATGAATTGTGGCTGAGAAACTACTGATGCTGGCGTTGTCCCCCACCATGGAAACAGGCGTTATCTCCAGCTGGACAGTCAGCGAAGGAGATGAAATCCATTCTGGCGATGTTCTTTGCGAGGTGGAGACGGATAAGGCCACCATGGATTATGAATCACCGGCGGACGGTGTTCTGTTGAAGATCATCAAAGAGGCCGGTTCCAGCGCTTCAGTCGGTGATCCGATCGGTATTGTCGGGAAAGCAAATGAGGATATCAGCGATCTGCTGGAAGAAGCAGCTGCTCAGGAGAAAGCGGCAGACGGGCTGGCGGACAGCAAGGATGATCACGCAAAACAGCCATCAACAGCGCCTTTGTCCGAAGAAAGCCCGGCAGATCAGCCGAAAACACCTGACCAGGAAGGCTTCATCCGATCCTCGCCGCTGGCTCGCGTGCTGGCCGATCAGAACAAACTTGATCTACGGCAAATTGAAGGCAGCGGCCCTGGCGGACGGATTGTCAAGGCTGATATCGAAAAAGCGGTGGCCGCTTCTGTGAAGCCGGCCGCCAGCCGAACCGAAGCTGTTCAG
>JAAYBY010000245.1 GCA_012729935.1 Clostridiaceae bacterium
CAGATTAGTCGACCTGAATTATGCTGTCAATGGTGGATCCGGGTTAAAAACCCACGTGAAAACTGTACTGGCGGATATCACATAAATGCTTAACATGATATAATCAATGGTGCAATTTGAATCGAAGCAGATGACCCGCAGATTCGGGATATCCGGCTATCGGTCACAGACTATTGGAGGTAACGATTATGTTAAAAGCAGGTGTCGCACTGACAGACATCACACCAAAGGAACCGCTGCGTCTTGCCGGGTATCCAATTCCGGCAGATCGGGCAGGGCTTACGGTACACGATCCCTTATACTGCAGTGCTTTCTATTTTAGGAACGAAGAGACTGAAGTGCTCATGATCACACTGGATCTGGTGTTCGTCACCAAGAAACAGACCCGTCAGATTCGGGAAGCGATCCATCAGCGGACAGGCATCAAGCCGGGCAATATATCGGTCAGCTGCACACACACCCACTCAGGACCGATGACAACGGGTGCTATTTTCGGGGTTTACAACGAAGAAAAACTGATGTATCCGGAGTACATCGTTACACTGGTCGAATCCATTGTCCAGACAGCAGTAGATGCCTGGCAAAATACCTTTGACGCGACAGTCGGCTATAACAGCACGCGCTGTGGCAAGGAAAAGAACATCGGCGGAAATCGCCATGACAAAAATGGACCGAGTGATGATGAAATCTATGCCATCGGCATTAAAGATCAAGAGGGAAAGGTGCGCGGTGTTTTAACCAGTTATTCACTCCATCCGACCTTATTGCACGCTGACAGCTATGCCTATTCTGCAGATTATCCAGGTTATATGCGCGCCTATTTTGAGTCGGTTTACCCGGGAAGCGTTTTCGGGTTTCAGATGGGCACATCCGGAAATCAGTCGCCGAGACACTTCAGAACCGGCCAGACGTTTGAAGAAGCAAAACGATATGGTGATACGCTGGGAGCAGCCGCCCATGAAGCGCTTGAGAAAGCATCCTTTACAGATCAGATCACCTTGAAAGTGGACAGTATCTGGGTCGATCCGATTCTCAAAAATCTACCGTCGGCGGAGCAGGCTGCATTGGAGGCCGAAGAGGCACAAAGGCGTTACGACGAAGCGGAAGCAGCTGGTATTGACTATGGTTCACTGCGTACGTTGGAAGTGACGCTGATCGGCGCCAATCTGATGGCAACTTTGACCCGGCAGCTACTGGAGCCAGGTGCCAGGGAAGGCATGATGGCTGCTTATCCGTTTGAAATTCAAGTCATCCGGATTGACGATCTGGCAATTGTTTTATCAGCCGGTGAACTTTTTGTTGAGATTGGCCTGGCGATCAAAGAGAAATCGCCTTTTAAACACACCTATATCGCGTCGACATCGAACGGTTCGACCGGCGGATATATTGTAACCCCAGAAGCCTTTGAAAAACGCGGCTATGAAGCACTGGGAACTGTTCTCAGTCCGGAAATGGCAGCCAAAACAGTATCTGAAGCATTAAGAGCCATTGAAAAAATAAGATAAGACTTTTA
>JAAYBY010000246.1 GCA_012729935.1 Clostridiaceae bacterium
GCCCTCTGCTGAATTGGATCAATCAGTCTTTGACTGATTCCACAAATTCCGCGGCTAAAATTAGTCGCTCTGTCATTGATTTTGTAGAGCCAAGACTTCTTTTAATCCATGCTTTACGTTACAATAGAATCAAGTCGATAATCGACCAATAAGAACAGAGGGGTGAACGCCTATGATCAAGGTAATTGTTGGCAAAAAAGGAAGCGGGAAGACCGCCCGACTCGTTGATGATCTCAATCAGCATGCAATGTGTGACACATGTAATGTCGTGTGTATAGAAGCCGGGCGGAGGCTGGATCGGCTGGTCAAGTACCAGATCAGACTGGTTGAAGTCAGTGACTATCCGGTCCATGGGTATCATGAATTGCTTAGTTTTATAGCTGGAATTTGTGCTAAGGACTTTGATATAACCCACCTGTATATTGACAGCATCTATAAAGTTTCCGGCGATACTAATCCAGATCACCTGGCTCAGTTTTTGAATGATCTGGATTTATTTGCGACCAAAGAAAACATGCACGTGATGATCATTCTCAGTGATGACCCCGATCAGCTGCCTGAAGGCGTAACAAAATTCTGCTGACTGTCAGGCTGATCTCCATGTGTTTTATTAATGGCGTTCTCAACTGTATCAGCGAGAGCGCCATTATTGATTATATCGGGTATACATTTATCAGAAAGGCTGGTTTTATCTTTCACCAGCGATATAATAGCGATAGATGTATCTGTTCAAGGTGCTGAAGAAGGAGGAATCTGAATGCTGTCCGAATTTAAAAAATTCATTATGCGAGGGAGTGTCGTTGATCTCGCCGTTGCCGTTGTCATTGGCGGTGCGTTTACTGCAATCGTCAACAGTCTGGTCAACAACATTATCATGCCGGTTATCGGTTTTTTGATTGCTGACATCAATTTTGCCGACCTGAAAATCGTTCTTTCAGAAGCGGTTGTCGAGAACGAGGTCATCATCAAACCGGAAGCTGCGATTGGCTATGGTCTGCTGATCCAGGCGATCATAACGTTCATCATCGTCGCGCTTGTCATCTTTTTCATCATCAAGGGACTTAATAAGATGAAGAAAAAAGAAGAAGATAAGCCAGAGGAACCTGCGCCAACACCTGAAGATATTGTCCTGCTGCAGGAGATTCGTGATCTTTTAAAAAATCAGTCATCCGACTAAGCGCGTAAATCCAGCTGGAATCCCATATCGAACGGGGTCTGACATATTGTTCAGACCCTTTTGATTATTTTTTCTAGTCGATTTCAAACAACCTGCCGGATTCAGTTGCTGACCGGTTCAAAACGTGATAACGTGAAAGTCGGATATAAGGAGGAATTGTCATGCTTCAACGTTTAGCCGTTCTTGTCGAAAACCGCGCCGGTGTGTTGAACCGGGTTACCAGTCTGTTCGCAAGACGCGGATATAATATCGAAAGCCTGGCCGTCGGAATCACAGAGGATCCTGTTATTTCGCGTATTACGATCACACTCGAAAGCGACAACGAGCAAATCCGGCAGATTATCAGGCAGCTGCACAAACTGCCTGACATACTGATGGTTCGTCAGCTGCAGCCTGAAGAGTCTTTTTCCCGCGAGCTTGTTTTTATCAAGGTTCACGCCGAAGCGGCGACGCGCACGCAGGTTCTCCAGATCGTCGATATTTTCCGCGGTCATATTATTGATGTCTCACCCAGCACGCTGACGATCGAGCTCAGCGGTAAAGAAGACAAGATCGATGCGCTTCAGCATCTTCTGGAGCCGTTTGAAATTCTTGAAATGGTGCGCACCGGACCGATCGCCATTGAGCGCGGTCAGCGCGTGATGAACTTGACGTCTCTGGAACAGAGTTCCGGTTATAACATGGAGGAGGAAAAAACATGAAACAGATCTACAAAGAAAGTGATTGTCGTACGCATGCACTCGACGGGAAAAAAATTGCCGTTATCGGGTTTGGCAGCCAGGGGCATGCACATGCTCTGAATCTCAAGGATAGCGGATTTGATGTCGTCGTTGGACTCTATGAAGGCAGCAAGTCATGGTCAAAAGCGGAAGCGGCCGGCCTGACGGTGATGACCAGTGCTGATGCCGCTGCAGCAGCTGATGTGATCATGATTCTGATCAACGATGAAAAGCAGGCGGAATTGTTCGAAAATCATATCCGTCCTCATTTGTCTGAAGGAAAAGCTGTCGCCTTTGCACACGGATTCAATATTCACTACGGAAGCGTTCAACCACCGGAAACGGTTGATGTTTTCATGATCGCACCAAAAGGGCCCGGTCACACAGTGCGCAGTGAATATAAAAACGGCCGAGGCGTTCCATCTCTTTTTGCCGTTTACCAGGATTATACAGGGAAAGCCCGTGATATCGCATTTGATTACGGATACGGCATTGGTTCTGCCCGCGCCGGTCTGCTTGAAACGACATTCCGTGAAGAAACTGAAACCGATCTGTTTGGCGAGCAGTGTGTCTTGTGCGGTGGTGTCACCGAACTGATGAAAGCCGGCTTTGACACGCTGGTCGAGGCAGGATATGATCCGGAAAACGCCTACTATGAGTGTGTTCATGAAATGAAACTGATCGTCGACATGATCGCACAGGGCGGTTTGTCCCTGATGCGTTATTCAGTCAGCGATACGGCTGAGTTTGGCGACTACAGTGTAGGCAGACGAATCATAACAGAAGAAACGCGCAAAGAAATGCGCCAGGTTCTTAAAGAAATCCAGGAAGGTGATTTTGCCCGCAGCTGGATACTCGAAAACAAAGTCGGCCGGCCGGCTTTCATGGCCCGCAGACGTATTGAAGCTAATCACCCGGTCGAGCAGATTGGCAAACAGCTGCGCTCGATGATGGCCTGGAACAAGGAAATTGATGTTTAAATTGACATGACGCATCAATACATAAAACCACAAAAAAAGCCCTGATCGATCAGGGCTTTTTCTATTCCAGTCGGCTTTTTTTCAATTATCATCTGCCAGTCCCGGCATCAGAAGATCCTGAGGTAGTTTCCCTGCAGGGATCATGGGATAGACATTGGTTTCCGGATCGACCGCAGCATGAATCAGATAAGGTCCGGGAACCGAAAGCGCCTTTTCGAGCTGCTCGCAAAATGATGCTCCGTCTGATGCGTTTCCGCCGGGAATACCATAGGCGTCGGCTATTTTGACAAAATCAGGATTATTGCTCAACAAAGTGTTGCAATAGCGTTTTTCAAAAAACAGTTCCTGCCACTGGCGGACCATTCCCAGGCACTGGTTATCCATGATGATCATTTTAACCGGATACTGTTGTTTGGCAAGTGTACCAAGTTCCTGAATCGTCATCTGGAATCCACCATCCCCGGCAAACAGAACGGTCAGCCGCCCTTCATCCGCGGATGAAGCACCGATGGCCGCAGGTAGACCAAAACCCATGGTGCCCAGTCCGCCGGACGTGATAAACGACCGCGGTGACTCTATCGGATAATGTTGTGCAACAAACATCTGGTGTTGACCGACATCAGTAACAACGATCGGATTCATGTCTTTCAGGCGTTCCGCGACCAGATGAACAATATATTGCGGATGAAGCGGTTTTGTGTCGACATACATTTTCTGAACCAGAGCGCTGTATTTTTGTCGCAGCTGATTAAGCTGTCCGCGCCATTCCTGCCACCGGTCTGCCCGTTGCTCCACAGTCGGAGCTGACAGCATGGCCTCAAAAAAGGATGCGGCGTCATCTTCAATTTCAATATTGGTCCGGATATTTTTGCCGATTTCAGCCAGGTCAATATCAACATGGATGATGACCCGATTGGCACTGTTCTGGCTGAACAGCTCCGGATCACCGATAATCCGATCACTGAAACGTGTCCCGACAGCCAGCAGCAGATCACAATTACCCAGCGCTGTATTGGCCTGTGGGGTGCCGTGCATGCCCAGATTGCCCAGATAGTTGGGATGATCGGCGGCAATGGCTCCTTTGCCCATCAGTGTTGTAGCAACGGGTATGTTTAACGATTCAACAAATCGCTTTAAATCATCCGTGCCGCGCTGTGAAATGACACAGCCGCCTCCGGCAAGAAGCAGCGGTTTTTCACTCGCGGCGATCGCTTCATAGACCTTGTCAATCATCGCGTGTGTCTGGACGCGGGGCGGCCGATGGCGAACATAGGTCTGTGCTGTTTCCGTCTGCGTTGGAACCGGATTGGCCAAAATATCTTTCGGTATGTTGACCAGAACAGGTCCCGGTCGTCCTTCGGTTGTCAGCTGCCAGGCTTCTTCAAGAATCGGCCAGAGGTCCTCCGACTTCATGACCAGATAATTATATTTTGTAACCGCCTGCGTCACACCGGTTATGTCTGCCTCCTGGAAAGCGTCTGTTCCCGTAGCCTGCCGGGCGACGGCACCGGTTATTGCCAGCAGCGGAACAGAATCCAGATAGGCGTCAGCCAGACCCGTTACGAGGTTGGTCGCACCTGGTCCTGAAGTCGCCAATACAACGCCGGGCTGCCCGGACACCTTGGCGTAGCCTTCAGCGGCATGGGCCGCACCTTGTTCGTGTCGAGCCAAAATATTGGGAAACTTTGCCTTATAAAGCGCGTCAAACAAGACAATGACAGGTCCTCCCGGATATCCGAATGTGTGTTTGATTCCTTTACTCTCCAGGAAATGGATGATTGTTTCTGCCCCGTTCATGTGACTTGCCCTCCTTGATCGGCCAATAATCGTGCGCCGCGGCTGCTGGCATCGACCTGCTGGACATAACGTGCCAGTACGCCGGTCAGTTTGCGATCAGGAGCCTGTTCAGGGTGCCGTTGAGACCATTCTTCCTCCGGCACCAGTACGTCAATCGTCCTGGCCGGGATGTCGATGCGGATACGGTCACCTTCACGTACACGTGCGATCGGTCCGCCAACGGCCGCCTCTGGACAGACATGGCCGATCGACGATCCGCGTGTTGCCCCGGAAAAGCGCCCGTCCGTGATCAGTGCGACGCAATGATCCAAACCCATTCCGGCAAGTGCACTGGTCGGTGTGAGCATTTCCCGCATACCCGGTCCGCCTCTGGGTCCCTCAAAGCGGATGACAATGACATCACCCTTCTGAATCGTCTGATTAAAAATCGCTTCCGTGACATCTTCCTCACAGTCAAAGACACGTGCCGGACCTTCGTGCCGCATCATCTCAGGCAATACAGCACCTTTCTTCACCACGCAGCCTTCAGGTGCCAGATTGCCAAAGAGGATCGCGAGTCCGCCATCCGGCGCATACGGATCATCTGCAGGTCTGATCACCTGACTGTCTGCACCCTGGCTGCTTTGGATTCGGCTTGCCACGGTTCCTTCCACAGTCGGGTTGTCAACATTTATCAAGTGTTGTTTTGCCAGTTCAGCCATTACCGCACTGATTCCGCCTGACCTATTGAGATCTGTTATAAAATGCGAGCCAGCAGGATTTAAATGGCAGATCTGCGGTGTTGTATCACTGATCCGGGCAATGTCGGTCAACTGCAGGTCGACGCCCGCTTCCCGCGCGATCGCCAGCAGATGAAGCACGGAGTTGGTTGATCCGCCGAGTGCCATATCAACACGAAGCGCATTCTCAATGGCCGATTGTGTGAGAATCTCACGGGCTGTCCGGTGATGCTCGATCAGCTGAACAGCCAGTTGTCCCGTCCGGCGAGCCAGACGCAGCCTGTCTGAATAGACAGCCGGGATGGTTCCGCTTCCAGGCAGGGACAACCCCATCGCTTCCGTCAGACAATTCATGGTGTTAGCCGTATACATGCCTGAACAGCTGCCGCAGGTCGGGCAGGCTGACTGCTCAAGACATGTCAGCTCCTCACCTGTTATTTTTCCGGACGCATGGGCGCCGACGGCTTCAAATAAATTGCTGAGGCCGACTTGTTTTTGATTGTCCAGACCAGGCAGCATCGGACCGCCGCTGACAAAAATGCTGGGCAGATTCATCCGTGCCGCTGCCATCAGCATGCCGGGAACGACTTTGTCGCAGTTAGGAATGAAGACAACCGCATCAAAGGAATGAGCCATCAACATGATTTCACAGCTGTCAGCGATCATATCACGACTGATCAGGGAATATTTCATTCCGGCATGATTCATGGCGATACCGTCGCAGACGGCAATCGATGGAAACTCGAACGGAACGCCTCCGGCATTTCTGATGCCGGCTTTGACAGCATCTGTGATTGATCTCAAGTGAACATGACCCGGTA
>JAAYBY010000247.1 GCA_012729935.1 Clostridiaceae bacterium
ACGTGCCGCATGTTCTTGATCTTCAGATTATCAACAGTCCGATACCGACCATCTGTCAGCCAGACACGTTCATCTTCAGTCCGTACAACCAGATAAAGGCGGTGCTTGTCATGGCCGGCTTTTGAGCTGACGATCATTCCCGGACCAATCAGACTGTCTTTTAGTCTGACCATGCTTCTTCTTCCCCAGGCTCCAGCGTCAGAATACGCGGTCCGATGTCTGTTACAACCAGTGTGTTTTCGTAATGTGCTGATGCTTGTCCGTCTGCTGTCACGATCGTCCAGCCGTCCTGCTTCATTCGTACACGACGTGTGCCAAGGTTGATCATCGGCTCCATCGCGATAACAAGTCCAGGCTCCAGCCTCATACCGTGTCCGGCCCGACCATAGTTCGGCAGATCTGGTTCCTCGTGCAGATTCTGACCAATTCCGTGTCCTGTCAGTTCCCGCACAACTCCGTAGCCATGATCTTCAGCATGTTTTTGCACAGCAGCCGACAGATCACCGGTACGCTTTCCGGGAATTGCCTGTTGGCATGCAATCCAGAAACAGGCTCTGGTAACAGCGATCAAATCCTCGAGTTCGCGGCTGATCGTTCCCACAGCGAACGTCCGGGCGGCGTCAGCGTGATATCCGTTCAGATAAACACCGACATCAACTGAAACGAGACTTCCCTCCCGGAGAATTCTGGTCTTATCCGGGATCCCATGAACAATCTCGTCATCAACAGATGTGCAGATCGCCGCCGGAAACGGCGGGTCTCCATAACCCAGGAAAGAAGGGGTTCCGCCGGCTTCTTCAATCATTTGCCGGGCGATCTGATCTAAGTCATCTGTACTGATACCCGGTTTCACCTGCTGACCGATCGCTGCTAGTATGGCTCCGACGATACGGCCGGAAGCAGCGATTTTCTCTATTTCAACCGCTGACTTCAGATTAACCATGATCTGCTTCCGCCTGTGGGCGTATTTGTTCCAGATACTCGTAGACCGCCTGCGCTGTATCCTGAATAGACTTTTCGTTATCAAAATCAATCAGGAGATTCTGATCACGATAGTAGCCGACTAATGGTTCCGTTGCCTGGTGATAGGCTTCCAGACGGTGGAGAATCGTTGCTGTCTGGTCATCTTTTCTCTGAATAACAGGATGTCCGCAAGCATCGCATACGCCCTCTATTTGCGGCTTGAGTGATACAACATTATACGTTCGGCCGCATTTGGAGCATACGCGCCGGTTTGACAGGCGCTCAACAATGACAGATTCCCGTACAACCAGGTTGATCACTGCTGTCAGCGGCTTGTTCTGAACGACAGGCATCTCACTCAAAGCTTCAGCCTGCGGCAACGTCCGTGGAAAGCCATCCAGAAGATAACCGTTTAAACAGTCGGATTGTGACAGGCGATCTTCAACCAGAGCGATTGTCAGAGTGTCGGGTACCAGTTCACCCTGGCTGATAATCGCTTCAACTTCCAGCCCCAGCCTTGTTTTCTCGCGGACCGCCCGACGAAAAATATCGCCGGTCGATATGTGTGGTATTTGATACCGCTGCTCCAGGTCAGAAGCCAGCGTTCCCTTACCTGAACCTGGCGGGCCCAGTAGAATGAGCTGCATGAAAACCTCCTAAACAAGAATAAGGGTATTTCACCAAAGGCAAAATACCCAATATCCAGAAACCAAATGGATTAATCAAGAAAGCCTTTGTAATGGCGCATCACCATCTGTGATTCGATCTGGTTAACCAGATCAAGCGCAACACCGACGAGAATGATGACTGCAGTACCGCCGAACCAGATGCCGCTCATGTTGGTGACTGCACTCAACAGCGTTGGCATCAGAACAACAAGTACCAGGAACAGTGCATCAAACCAGGACAGTCTTCTAGACGTCTTTTGGATAAACTCCGATGTCGGACGCCCTGGTCGAATGCCGGGTATGAAGCCGCCATTTTTCTGTAAATTGTTGGCGATTTCGATCGGATTGAACTGAACCATCGAATAGAAGAAGGTAAAGCCGATGATCAGCAACGCGTAGAATACGTAGTAAAGCGGATTTCCCGCAAAATCCATAAACCACTGCGCGACCGGTCCGGGTGCTTCTCCTGCCTGTGTAAAGAGTGAAACCAGTGTGGATGGAAGCATAACAATCGAGCTGGCAAAAATAACGGGTATGACGCCGGCCTGATTAACTTTGATGGGCAGATAGGTGCTTTGTCCGCCGTACATCTTACGTCCGACAACTTTCTTGGCATACTGTACCGGAATTCTTCTCTCAGCCATATGGACAAACACGACAAGCGCAATGACCAGCACGAAGAGGAGCGCGACGCCGATTGTCGCCAGAATTGAGAAGATTACATTACGTGTGATCGTCCAAGCCTGGAAGTACTGGAACAATGTCATGACACCAGCCGGAGCACGGGTCACAATACCAGCGAAAATAATCAGAGAAATTCCGTTGCCGATACCCGATTCATTGATCTGCTCACCAATCCACATGATGAAGGCTGTACCGGCTGTGAAACTGAGAATGACCAGCATCGCATTCAGTGCGAACGGCAGGGTCGGGGCAGCAGCGAGTCGTGTCGTATACCAATACCCGGCTGCCTGCATCAGTGCAAGTCCGACTGTCAGGTAACGGACGTACTTCTGTATTTTTTTACGCCCTTCGTCTCCTTCTTTTTGCAGACGCTCAAGCGCAGGAATCGCGACAGTCAGTAACTGCATGATGATCGAGGCATTGATGTATGGGATGATACCAAGTGAAAATATGGATACCTGCTTAAATGCACCACCTGAGATGATGTCCAGGTAACTGCCCAGTTGGCCAAAACGATCCAGCAGAGCTGTGAAAGCAGCGGCATCAATACCCGGAACCGGTACTTTAATACCAATCCGATAGATGATCAGCATCACGATTGTGAAAATCATCTTTTTCCGCAAATCCGGGATCTTGAAGGCATTTCTGAGGGTTTCGAACATACTGGACATGCTTATACCTCCTCGGCCATTCCTCCAGCCTTCTCGATTTTCTCTTTCGCAGAAGCCGTGAAGGCATTGGCGCGCACTGTCAGCTTACGGGTCAACGTGCCATCGCCCAGAATTTTAATTCCGTCATTGACTTTTGGCAGTTTAATCAGACCGGATGCTTTCAGTGATTCAGCATCAACAGTTGTTCCATCTGCAAATCGCTCCAGATCACCAACATTTATGGCAATATACTGCAGCGCAAAACGCTTGTTGTTAAATCCACGCTTGGGCAGACGCCGATAGAGGGGCATCTGACCGCCTTCAAATCCAGGGCGAACACCGCCGCCTGCACGCGAATTCTGTCCTTTGTGCCCACGTCCGGCAGTTTTCCCATTTCCAGATCCGGGACCGCGACCTTTTCGGTAAGCCGTGAGCCGGGCTCCCGGAGATGCGGTCAGTTCATTAATTTTCATGGATGGTCGCCCTCCTTAAACTTCTTCGCAACGAACCAGATGAGCAACATGTCTCACCATACCCAGTATGGACCGGGTCGCTTCGTGTTCAACAGTCTGGCCGATCTTTTGAAGACCAAGCGCTTTGACCGTTGCTATATGTTTCTTGTTGGCACTGTTTGTACTCTTAATCAGAGTAATTTTTACTTTTGTCATATCAGCTTCCCCCGTTACAGAATTTCTTCGACGGTTTTCCCGCGAAGTCTGGCAACCTGCTCAGGAGATTTCAGGGCTTTCAAGCCTTCAATCGTTGCGTTGACCATGTTATTCGGATTATTCGAGCCAAGAGACTTGGTTCTGATATCACGAATGCCAGCCAGCTCCAGAACAGCACGGACGGGACCGCCCGCGATAACGCCAGTACCGGCTCCGGCAGGCTTTAGCAGTACTCTTCCGGCACCAAACACTCCGACTATTTCATGAGGAATGGTTGAGTTGCTGATCGGTACTTCAATCAAATTTTTCCTGGCGTCCTCGATGCCTTTGCGAATGGCGTCCGGTATCTCGGCAGCTTTGCCAAGTCCTTTTCCGACGCGGCCATTTTCATCACCGACAATAACCAGAGCGGCAAAACGGAAATTACGTCCGCCTTTAACCGTCTTAGCGACACGCCCGATATGAATGACCTTCTCTTTAAGCTCGAGTGCGTTTGTTTCAATGCGCATGACAGATCCTCCCTGCTTAGAATTTCAGTCCGGCTTCACGGGCTGCTTCGGCTAATGCCGCTACTCGGCCATGGTAGATATAACCACCGCGGTCAAAAACCACTGTCGTGATACCTTGATCCAAAGCCCTGGCGGCCAGCAGTTTGCCAACTGCCGCTGCGCCTTGTTTGTTGCCGCTGGAAATATTTTCTTCCTGAATTGCCTTGTCCTGTGTTGATGCGCTGACCAGTGTTTTGCCGGCTGTATCATCGATCAACTGTGCATACATGTGGCTCAGACTGCGAAAAACGCATAGTCTGGGGCGCTCAGCAGTACCGCTGATTTTGCTGCGGACCCGGGCGTGTTTTCTTTTACGAATCTCATTACGGCTGATTTTCTGACTCATTTTATTTCACCCTTTCATTACTATGCGCCCTTGGCACCAGTTTTTCCTTCCTTCAGCTTCAGATGCTCAAAGTCATACTTGATGCCTTTGCCATGGTAAGGATCCGGTACACGAAGCGATCGGATTTTTGCCGCGGTCTCACCGACAAGTTGTTTGTCGGCGCCCTTGACAACGATTCGATTGGGTGCAGGTACATCGATTGTGATACCTTTTGGCTCTTCAACTTCGATGATGTGTGAGTAACCGAGATTAAAGACAACTTTAGTCCCTTGTTTGGTCGCCTTAAAACCAACGCCGTTGATTTCGAGGTTCTTGCTGAAACCATTTGAAACACCAACCACCATGTTGTTGATCAGTGACCGTGTCAGTCCATGAAGCGCCTTGTGCTTATTGCTGTCGTCAGGACGCTTAACAATAACTTCACCGGCTTCAACTGTCACGGTCATGTCCGGGTGGACTACCTGGACCAGTGTTTCAGCGCCCTTGGTAACCGTAACGGTTGATTCTTCAACGTTCACCGAAACACCTTCGGGAATTTTGATCGGCATTTTTCCAATTCTGGACATCTTCCATTCCTCCTGCTCTTAAGATTGCAGGCAGCATAGTTCTCAGCTGCCTTTTTCAGAGAATTGTTCTTACCAGACGTAGGCCATGACTTCGCCGCCTACACCTGCTTCACGTGCCTTTTTATCAGTCATGATTCCCTTTGATGTTGAGATGACCGCTATACCGAGTCCGCCAAGGACCTTTGGCAGTTCATCCTTCGAAGCGTGAACACGCAGTCCAGGTTTCGAAATGCGCTTAATACCAGAAATGACAGGTTTCTTTGCTGCATATTTCAAGGTAATGCGAATCATGCCTTGTTTATCATCCGCAATGGATTCGATGCGGTTAATGTAGCCCTCTTCAAGTAAAATCTGGGCAATCGCCAATTTAA
>JAAYBY010000248.1 GCA_012729935.1 Clostridiaceae bacterium
AATTCAGGTGCTGGCAGATCACCACGGCAACATCATTCACCTGGGTGATCGTGATTGTTCGATGCAGCGGCGCAGCCAGAAAATTCTGGAGGAGGCTGTGTCACCTGCCACCAATTCCCAATTGCGGCAGCAAATGGGCCAGGCGGCCGTTTTGCTGGCTCGTAAGGCCGGATACCGGGGTGCGGGCACTGTGGAATTCTTATTGGCGCCTGATCAGCAGTTCTACTTCATGGAAATGAATACACGTATTCAAGTTGAACACCCGATTACCGAGGCTGTTACAGGGATCAACCTGGTTCAGGAGCAAATACGACTGGCCGCGGGACTCCCGTTGACTTACAGTCAGGAACAAATCAGGTTCTACGGCCATGCAATCGAATGCAGGATCAATGCTGAGGATCCGATCCACGATTTTCGGCCAAGCCCCGGTGTGGTGTCGCACCTGCAATTCCCGGGCGGTATAGGTGTTCGTGTTGACAGCGCATTGTATCAGGGGGCAGCCATCCCCGCAGATTACGATTCGCTGATAGCAAAAATCATCGTCCATGCCCCATCCAGAGCTGAAGCGATCACCCGAATGAGACGGGCTCTGATGGAATGTGTGATCGGCGGTATCCAGACCAACATCGATTATCATCTGGCCATTTTACGAGAACCATCATTTATCCGCGGTGACTACGACATCGGATACATCGATCAGCATCACCAGGAGCTGATCCATGAAATCAACAAACCCATTCAGGAGGCATAACCATGATCCAAGATCCTTTAAGAGAAATGCGTGAACGTCTGGAGACAGACCGGCAGCTGCGTCTGGTTCACCGTGCACCGGATGATCAGGTCGCAAGAGAAAAACCTTATACTTATTATAATCCGGTTCCGGTTGATTTATGGGTCAAGTGCCCAAGCTGCGGAACCATCGCTTCGCGAGAGATATTTGAACAAAACGGCAGTGTCTGCAAGCACTGCAGTCACCACTATCGCCTTGATAGCCTGTCCCGTCTGAACATGATCTGTGATCCGGATAGTTTCACTGCCTGGGATACCGACGTGAACAGTGTCAATCCGATTCAGTTTGCCGGATATCTGGATAAAATCAGACAGCTGCAGGAAAAAACGGGACTGACTGAAGCGATTGTAACCGGACAGACAACGATTGAGGGGCAGCCCTGCGCCATTGGTGTGATGGACAGCCGTTTTATGATGGGGTCGATGGGTTCTGCCGTTGGCGAAAAAATAGCACGCCTGTTTGACCGTGCAGGTGATCTGAAACTGCCTGTTGTTCTCTTTATCGCTTCCGGCGGTGCGCGAATGCAGGAAGGCATCGTATCATTGATGCAGATGGCAAAAACGGCTGCAGCTGTTGCACGCTTTCAAGAGCATGGCTTGTTGTACTGCGCTGTCCTGACCGATCCGACGACCGGAGGTGTAACAGCGAGTTTTGCCAGCATGGCCGACATCATGATCGCCGAACCCGGCACGCTGATCGGATTTGCCGGGCGTCGTGTCATTGAAGGCACCTTAACGGATTCGCTGCCGGAAGGATTTCAGAGAGCAGAATTTCTGCTGGAACATGGCTTTCTTGATATGATTGTACCAAGAAGCGATCTGCGCCCGAAAATCGCATCGCTGATCCGATTACATCATAAAAGGGATTGTCCGGTCAGCTTTTCGCGACCCGGGAGTGTAAACAGCCGCGATGATCAGACTGTGCAGCTGTCACTAACCGCTGCAGAACGACTTGCTCTGATCCGGCATCGGAAGCGTCCCGTGCTAACGGATTACCTGCCGCTGCTGTTTGACGACCTGATCGAACTGCATGGTGATCGTTGTTTTTCCGATGATCCGGCTCTCTGGTGTGGACTTGGCCGGATCAACGGCCTGCCGGTAACGATTGTCGGTCATCGAAAAGGAAGAAACCTGGAAGAAAACGCGCAGTGTCATTTTGGCATGCCGCATCCGGAAGGTTATCGAAAAGCACTCCGCCTGATGAAACAGGCTGAGAAGTTTGGTCGTCCGATACTGACCTTTATTGATACGCCAGGTGCCTATTGTGGCATCGGTGCAGAAGAACGCGGGCAAAGTGCCGCGATCGCTGACTGCCTGATCGGCATGATCCAGCTTAAGGTGCCTGTGATTACACTGGTAACGGGTGAGGGAGGCAGTGGCGGTGCACTGGCGATCGGGGTCGGAGACCGGCTGGGAATGCTGTCAAACGCACTCTATTCTGTCATATCACCTCGCGGTTTTGCCTCATTGTTGTGGAAGGATCCGACCCGTGAACAGGAAGCTGCCAACGTAATGAAAATAACGGCGGAAGATCTGATCCGGCTGGGCATCTGTGATGAACTGGTCGCAGAACCACCTGAAGGTGCACACACGGATCCTGCAGCAACAGTCGCGGCGATCCGACGCTTTTTCGCCTCATCTCTGGAAGATCTCCATGGTATGGACCCCGAGGAATTGAATGAAGAACGGGTGAAACGATTTCGCTCCTATGGTTTTTTCAGTGAGTGATGAACGGATTTGCTGTTTTTGACGGATAGCGGCCATTCAGAGCAGCTCTTTTGATCAGCAACCTTGTCAGAATCAGGATGTTCGCTGTAAACTGGGGAAAAGACTGTGAAAAAAGAACGGTCTGGAATGGAGTTCATCATGACAGAATTTGCCAGTGTTTCATTGCCTACCGCCTATCATGAACAAAATCGACAGCTGCTGCTGGCTCGTTTAGACGAACCGTCAGTGGCTGTTCTGGCATCCGGGAGAGCCCCGCATAAATCGTCTGATGACGACTATCCTTTCTGGGCTAACCGGAATTTTTTCTATCTAACCGGGCTGGAGCAGGACGACATCGTTCTGCTGCTGATTCGGCAGGCTGATATGGATCGGGTCATTCTCTTCATACAAGAGCCGGATGCCATGTATGAGAGATGGCGCGGGCATCATATGACGATTGAAGAAGCCAGACTGGCTTCAGGTGTTGAGGAGATTCGCTATCTCGATGCACTCAAACCGTTTTTGGCTGATTATTTGCAGACAACAGACTGCCGTCTCTGGATAGATCATTGCGCATCTGATCAGCAGATCATCGAGTTGAAACAATGGATTAATGGGTTGGATGTGCAGCAGACCGCTCAAATCCTTGACCTGGAGCCGATGCTGACGGCGCTGCGTATGATTAAGCACTATGACGAAATTGAGATGATCAAAAAAGCCATACAACTGACCGATGAAGGTATTCGGGCCATGCTCCGCCGCCTTGAACCTGGCCTGAAAGAATACCACCTCTGGGCTGA
>JAAYBY010000249.1 GCA_012729935.1 Clostridiaceae bacterium
CGGTTTTGCCCGTGCGGCGCGCTCTGTTTCGCGAATCAGGGCTGTGGCAGACGCGTAGGCTTCGAAACACCCTCGCCGTCCGCATGTGCATGACTCACCGCCCGAACGGATCACCATGTGTCCGATTTCACATCCGGCATGATTGAATCCGCTGTAAATCTGTTTATGAATGACGACTCCGCCGCCAACACCGGTTCCCAGAGTCAACGTAACAGAGTGGCTGGTGTTGCGGGCAGCACCCGCGACGCTTTCAGCAAGAGCTGCAACGTTGGCATCATTATCGACGAAAGTCGGCCGGTCAAGAAATTTGCGCATGATGCATCGAATGGGAACATTGCGAAAAGGTAAATTGTTGGCATAAATCAGATTGCCGCCCGCGTTGTCAGGTGTTCCCGGAGCGCCGACGCCTACAGCGATGACCTGGTCATCTGAAATATTTTCTTCGTCCATGAGCGATCGGGCCAGCAAGGCCATGTCCTGGACAATCGCATCCTGAGTTCCATCGGTTTGCGTTTTGGTTCTTTTCTTTCTGAGCAGCCGGCCGGATTCATCAACAAGACCTGCTTTAATGTTTGTACCACCCAGGTCAATTCCAACAACGAAACGCATCGCTTTAGCCCCCTGCTCATTTACTAACGGACAGTCCAGCCGCCGCTTTCTGACTTCCATTATAGCCCAGCGTAAACGGCGATATCAAGCTCATAGCCCGCGTTCACAGCAGCCTCATTTGAACATTTATAAATACTGAACCAGCAGAATAGCCGTGCAGGCGATCAGGAAGACGATTGTAAAAACAATATCCTTCGGGCCATAGTGGAGTATTTTCAAACGTGTCCGTCCTTCACCGCCGCGATAACACCGGGCTTCCATCGCAACAGCCAACTCTTCCGCGCGCTTGAAGGCACTGACGAAAAGCGGGATCAGAACGGTTACCAGACCTTTAGCCTTGGCGATGAGGTTGCCCGTGTCGTAATCAGCACCGCGTGAAGACTGTGCTTTCATGATCTTATCGGTCTCTTCAAGCAAAGTTGGGACAAAACGAAGCGCAATTGACATCATCATCGCCATTTCATGCGCAGGAAAACGAATCCGTTTCAATGGATTAAGCAAACGCTCAATCGCGTCAGCAACCAATATCGGTGTCGTCGTCAACGTCAGAAGCAATGTGGTGCTGATGATCAGAAACATGAGTCTGGCCGCCATGCGAATGGCCGTATAAAGCCCCTGGTCTGATATGGCAACCGACCCGATCGTCAGAAGAGGATCACCCTGAACGGTGAACAGATTGATGACAAACGCGAAGATCAGGATAAACAGAATGGGTTTAAGGCTGCTGAGAATATGGCGGATCGGTACGCGGGAGATCAGGATCATCGCCAAAGTCAAAACTGCCACAAGAATCATCGGCAGAGGCTGATCCGTGAGAAAGATGACTGCCATAAAACAGACAGACAAAATAATTTTAGCGCGCGGATCAAGCTGGTGCAGTAAAGAATTACCCGGATAATATCGGCCGAGTGTGATTTGCTTCATCATATCTGATCACACTCCTTCGCGTTCTGGCAAGAGAGACCAGCTTGAAGGATGTTGCGGACAGCCTGTTTTGTTTGGTAAGCATGGTTGTCAAGCGCTGGCAGCTGCTGTTTGAGGTCATTCAAAAAAGCGGTTGATCGTGGCATTGAAAGGCCTGCTGCTTCGAGACTGGACTCGTCAGAAAAAACCTCGGATGGTTTACCGTACGCGTGGACATGGCCGTCACACAGAACCAGAATCCGATCAGCCAGTCTGGCGATATCCTCCATGCTGTGTGATACAAGAATAATGGTTACGCCTGCATCCCGCATGTTGGCAATGTAGTCAAGAATCTCGTCGCGTCCGGCGGGATCCAGTCCGGCTGCCGGTTCATCGAGTATCAGAATATCCGGTTCCATTGCCAAAACACCGGCGATTGCAGCACGACGTTTCTGTCCGCCTGACAGTTCAAATGGTGACCGTTCCAGCTCGTCATCTTTGAGCCCGACAATGTGAGCCGCTTTCAGAACGCGCTGTTCAACTTCACTCATTTCCAGACCCATCCGGCGTGGTCCGAACGCAATATCCTGGAACACGGTTTCTTCAAACAGCTGATGCTCCGGATACTGAAAGAGGAGACCAACATGGCGGCGGATCTTGCGAATGTCCACATTGGCTGTTGCGTTCATTCCCAATACGGTCACGTGTCCCTGCTGAGCTCGGATCAAACCGTTCAGATGCTGAATCAGTGTCGATTTTCCCGATCCGCTGTGACCAATTACCCCGAATATTTCGCCTCTGAAGACATCGAAGCTGACATGGTCAAGCGCTCGCATCGCCATAGCAGTATCAGGCGAATAGACAAACGACAAATCCCGAACCTCTATGATCGGTTCCCGTTCATCGGGCGGTATCGAACCAGACAGATGCGCCCGATCAGCTAACAGATCTGCTGGTTGCTGCTGTAATTTGGCCGCGGCGAGCATTCTGAGGATGGCTTGTTGAGCGCCAGACCAGCTGATAGCTTCCATCGGCAGCAGATTTTGTTTTAACTGCGCTGCGATCTCATGGGCGATTTCCGTATGTGTCGGGATATCCAGGCCTTCACTGCGGATCAGGTCAACCCTGTCAAAAACCTCGGCCGGTATCCCGGATGCTACGATTTTCCCGTCTGATATGATGTGCGCAAAGTCTGCCAGAAGAACTTCTTCCATGTGGTGCGTAATATTGATGACGGTCATTCCTTTGTTTTGTACCAGATCCTGAACCAGATTCATGAAATCACGCCGACTAACCGGATCGAGCATCGATGTCGCCTCATCCAGAATCAGGCAGGACGGTTCCATAGCCAGAATGCCGGCAATTGCCAGTTTTTGTTTCTGACCTCCTGACAGCAGGTGCGGCTGTTTCTGTGCATAATCAGATAACCCGACATAAGCCAGCGACGCGTCGACAGCCTGCCTGATTTTCGACTGCGGGAAGCCCAGGTTTTCAGGTCCGAATGCCACATCCTCTTCAACCGTTGTACCGACAATCTGATTGTCAGGATTCTGAAACACCATACCGCATAGCCGGCGAATCTCCCAGACGCAGCCTTCATCGGCTGTGTTCATGCCTGATACAATAACGATACCGCTGCTTGGCTGCTCCAGTGCATTAATCAGTCTGGCCAGGGTCGATTTGCCTGATCCGTTACGTCCCAGAATTGCCACATGCTGACCGGATGGTATGTTTAACGTGACGTCATTAACAGCCAGAAGCGGATCCGGACTGCTCTGGCGATACGTATAATGAACATTTTTCATGTCAACAAACAGTTTCATACTCATCCCATCATCAAACGACTCGCGCGTCTGATAAAAACAGGGACCGGCGCTTGAGCCTGTCCCTGCCTGTTTTGATCTTATCTGATCTGACGGCTAAACACGCCGACTATACCGGATGAAGAACTGAAGATCAGCCAGGGCGCCCTGATCGTCCTGTTGAACGATGCAGTGTCATCCCTGATCAATTGATTCAGATCAGTTCCAGTCTGACCATCTCGGCGGCATCGCCCTGTCGCGGCCCGATTTTGGTTATACGTGTATATCCGCCTGAACGATCCGCATATTTAGGTGCGACCGTGCTAAAAAGGACATCGACCGGATTAATCACATTACCATCGGCATCATGACTCTTATTCAGCCATTTCATCGCCTGTCGGCGAACAGCAAGGCGGGAAGGATCATCGACTGTTGACAGCTCATTTTTGATTTCACGGTCAACGACATCATATTTCTTTCCGCTCTTTGCCGTAACGGATTTCAGTATTTTGCGTCCTTTTCCATCCAGTTTCGCTTTTGATGTAACCAGACCACGGGTTGTGAAATGATCTTTCTCACGAACAGCGTCCGTGATCAGCTTTTCGGCAATACGCCTGACTTCCTGAGCACGTGCTTGTGTTGTTTCGATCCTGCCATTAAGGATGAGTGTGGTTACCATCCCTCTGAGAATGGACAGGCGCACATCAGTCGCACGTCCAAGTTTTCTTTGTGCAGGCATGTAAGATACCTCCTATTCGTCAGGTTTTATCAACCGGCTTATTCTTCTTTTGAAGCCAGTGACATCCCTAATTCTTCAAGTTTTTGTATTACTTCTTCAAGTGATTTCTTGCCAAGATTTCGAACTTTCATCATGTCGTCCTCCGTCCGGGCAGCCAGGTCGCCGATGGTGTTGATACCGGCACGTTTCAGGCAGTTATAGGTCCGAACCGAAAAATCGAGATCTTCGATCGCAGTATCGAGAACCGGGCTTTTTTTGCTCGTCTCTTCAGAATTGCTGAAGCCGGCACCATTCTCTGCATCAGTCAACGCTGTAAAGAGATTTAAGTGATCACACAGTATGGATGATCCAAGACTGAGTGATTCAGTGACCTCAATGGTGGCGTCGGTCCAGATCTCAAGTGTCAGTTTATCATAGTCTGTGAACTGCCCGACACGGGTGTTCTCAACATTGAAATTGACTTTCCGCACAGGAGTGAAAATAGAATCTATCGGTATCACACCGATCGGTTGGTTTGACCACTTGTTTCGATCTGCAACATTATACCCGCGCCCTTTGTTCAGCGTCAGCTCCATAAACAGGCGGCCTTCACCATTCAAAGTTGCAATCGGATGATCCGGATTCATAATCTCGACTTCATCATCACGTACGATATCACCGGCGGTAACGACACCGGAACGACCTTCATCGGTGCTGATATAAACGGTCTTAGGACCGTCTACATGCAGACGGGCACGGATGCCTTTGATATTCAGGATGATCTCTGTGAGATCTTCGACAACACCTTTGATCGTTGAGAATTCATGAAACACACCATCTACACGAATTGCCGTGACAGCCGCACCAGGAAGCGAGGACAGCAGAACGCGCCTGAGTGCATTACCCAGCGTTATTCCATAGCCCCTCTCCAGCGGTTCAACAACAAACTTCCCGTACGATCCGTCTTCATTACTCTCAACACACTCGATCATCGGTTTTTTAATTTCAATCATTTTACTCCTCCTCTGCGCTCCTGCGAACAGCAAGCCGGATATCCGGAAGCTTACTTGGAGTACAACTCAACAATGAGCGTCTCATTGACCTCAATGTCAACGTCTTCACGCGCCGGTAAGCGCAGCACGGTACCTCTCAACGCATCTGCATCAAAAGACATCCAGGCTGGCACCGGTCGATTGACCAGCTCCTGAAACTTCGTTGATTTACGTGATGCTTCGCGAACAGCGATTTCATCATTGGCCTTGACCGTATAAGAAGGAATGTCAACTTTTTTGCCGTTTACCGTAAAATGACCATGTGTGACCAGCTGACGTGCTTCAGCACGCGATGCTGCAAAACCCAGACGATAGACGATATTGTCCAGTCTCAGTTCAAGCAGAATCAGCAGGTTTTCACCACTTTTACCTTTAAGACGTGTTGCTTTTTCATACGTATTATGGAATTGCTTTTCCAGCAATCCGTAAAAACGCTTTGTCTTTTGCTTTTCGCGCAGCTGTGATCCGTACTCAGAAACTTTTTTTCGGCCTTGTGGATGCATACCAGGAACAACGCTTCTTCTGGCGATCGCACATTTACCTGTATAACAACGCTGGCCTTTCAGAAAAAGCTTTTCGCCTTCTCTGCGGCAAAGCCTGCACGCTGCATCTGTATATCTTGCCATGCTTACACCTCCAGAATCAGACTCTTCTTCTCTTTGGCGGCCTGCAGCCATTATGTGGGATTGGCGTTACATCTTTGATCATCGTGACATCCAGTCCAGCTGCCTGCAGTGAACGGATAGCAGCTTCGCGACCGCCTCCCGGTCCTTTGACAAAGACTTCTACTGAACGCATACCATGATCGACGGCGGTTTTTGCTGCTGCTTCAGCTGCCATCTGTGCTGCAAACGGTGTTCCTTTACGGGAGCCCCGCATACCCATGCCACCAGCACTGGACCAGGCAATTGCATTACCGGCCGGATCCGTTATGGTAACGATTGTGTTGTTAAACGAAGAATGAATGTGGGCAGCACCACGGTCAATATTCTTGCGTTCTCTTCTTTTCGGCCGGGCAGCCATCTTTTTCCCTGACGCTTTTGCCATGTTGTTGCCTCCTTACTTTCTTTTTCCTGCTATTGTACGCTTAGGACCTTTTCGTGTCCTGGCATTTGTTTTGGTACGCTGACCGCGAACCGGCAATCCGGTACGATGACGACGCCCGCGATAGCAGCCAATTTCAGTCAGCCGCTTGATGTTCATGGCGATCGTTCTTCTCAGATCACCTTCAATCATATATCCGTTCTCAATCGTGTCTCTGATCTTGGTGATGTCTTCATCTGTTAGATCTTTAACACGTGTATCAGGATTAATGTTGCATGTTGCTAAAATCTTATTTGAAAGCGTTCTGCCAATTCCATAAATATAACAGAGCGCGATTTCAACGCGTTTGTCATTGGGTAGATCTACTCCGGCAATACGTGCCATCCATTTACACCTCCATTTATACTGTTAGCTATATTTCGAAACGCCAAAGGAAAAGTCCGATTAGATACAATCAGAGCAGCCGCTCCCGGCGTTATTCTCAAAAGAGTAACGTTTATCCCTGTTTCTGTTTGTGCTTAGGATCTTCACAAATGACCATGACACGGCCTTTTCTGCGGATCACCTTACATTTTTCACACATTGGTTTGACAGATGGTCTCACCTTCATGTTCTCGTCCTCCTCTTATGCTCATGCGCATGCTTGCTACAAGAAATTGGGCGCATGCTAAAATATTGTACCAGATTGAGCGATAAAATCAAGTGATTTTATCATTTGTTGAGAAATAATCGTAAAAACAACCTGTTGACTATTTTGCGCGCCAGGTAATTCGTCCCCGCGTCAGATCATATGGCGATAATTCGAGGGTTACCCGATCGCCCGTCAAAATTTTAATATAGTGCTGGCGGAGTTTCCCTGAAATATGTGCCATAATCTCGTGTCCATTTTCGAGACGCACTTTGAACACAGCGTTAGGCAGCGTGTCAACGACGATTCCTTCAACTTCAATTATGTCTTCTTTTGACATCTGACATCCTCCCGATAATCGATTTCCAATGGTCTGTTGTATTGAGCCAGAACGCGGCGGATCAACGCATTCTTCTGCCCCGAATCATTAAGTGTTGCCAGATCCTGTAATACATCACAGTGCTGTGACAGATCCAGTAG
>JAAYBY010000250.1 GCA_012729935.1 Clostridiaceae bacterium
ACAGCCGTTGAAAAATCGAATTCCAACACCGAACTGATCACAGGTCGATGGCCGGAAGCCATTAACCCACTGATTCACGAAGACCGGGAAAGACAGGTGCTTTAATGCCAAAAGTGACATCGATTGATATCCTGATTATCGGCGGTGGGCCAGCCGGACTGGCTGCTGCAGTGGCCGCCTGGGATGCCGGCTGTCGCAGCCTGCTCATACTTGAACGGGATGAGAGAATGGGCGGCATCCTTCAGCAATGCATCCACAGCGGTTTTGGACTGCATTATTTTGGTGAATCCTTGACGGGAACAGAATATGCCGATCGCTGGATCAGTCAGGTCGAGGAGCGCGCCATTCCTTATCAGTGTCAAACAATGGTTATTGATCTGACAGACAGCCGGCAGGTAACAGCTGTCAGTCCTCAATACGGATTACAACGGTTTCAGGCCGGTGCGATTATCCTGGCG
The DNA here is from genome assembly GCA_012729935.1 of Clostridiaceae bacterium. Classification (GTDB taxonomy): domain Bacteria; phylum Bacillota; class Clostridia; order Saccharofermentanales; family UBA5734; genus JAAYBY01. The sequence goes on from JAAYBY010000250.1 coordinate 459, forward strand.
ATGGGGTGCAGGGAGCGGCCGCGAGGTGCACTGGCCATTCCTGGAACCAACTGTGCCGGTATTCTGACAGCAGGTGCGGCACAGCGCCTGGTGAACCTGAACGGTGAGATCCCGGGCAAACGGGTCGTTATTCTGGGCTCAGGAGATATCGGGCTGATTATGGCCAGGCGAATGGTTAGTGTAGGCGCACGCGTTCTGGCTTGTGTTGAATTGATGCCGTATTCCAGTGGACTGCCCAGAAATGTTGTACAGTGTCTACAGGATTTCGATATTCCGCTTTTATTGAATCACACCGTCATTTCCATACAGGGACGAGGACGCCTGTCATCTGTGACGATTGCCCAGGTCGATCCGGAAACGAGACAGCCAATTTCCGGCACAGAACGGGTCATCGAGTGTGACACGTTGCTGCTGTCTGTCGGCCTGATTCCGGAAAATGAATTGTCACGATCTGCGGGAGTGCTGTTGTCCGGGCAGACACAGGGGCCGCTTGTCAGTCAGTCGATGCAGACAACCGTACCTGGGATCTTCGCCTGTGGCAATGTACTGCATGTTCACGATCTGGTTGATGCTGTTTCAGAGGAAGCTGTAGTGGCCGGGCTTTCAGCAGTCCGCTGGATTGAACAGTACCACTGCGATACACCGGAAGAAGATATCCTTTGTAGACTGGAAGCGGGACGAGGCATTCGCGGGCTTGTGCCACAAAGGATTTCGTTGCCTCTTGAAACGGATTATATTGTCATTCATTTCCGGCCATTTCAGGTTTTTCAACCTGGGGAAATACGTGTCCGTGCAGATGGCCAGACGTTGTTGAAGTTAAAAAGAAGAGTGCTGACTCCCGGTCAGGAAGAAACGATCCGGATTCCGTCAGAACGTATCAGGGAAGGTCGTGTGCAGTCCATAATCATAGAGGCAGGTGATAGCCTTGAGTAATGCAGAGCAGTCGATCACCCTGACCTGTGTCAATTGCCCGGCCGGTTGTCGGCTTAACGTTGTGCGTGACGGCGACCAGATCGTTTCAGTTGCAGGTTACCGGTGCCGGCAGGGCATAGAGTATGCTCATCAGGAAGTGATGAATCCATCTCGAATCGTCACAAGCCTGATTAGGGTATCTGGTTCCAGTGAACCGTTGAGCGTCAAGACAAAACAACCGATTCCCAGACATCTGATAGGCGACTGTCTGGCAGCCATTCAAGCTTCGTTCGTTACATTGCCTGTCACGATCGGTGACGTGATCATTGAGAATGTTCTTAATACAGGTGTTGATGTGATTGCGACCCGCTCATTGCCGGACAGGACTTGTAGATCTGCGAAGGTAAAGGCATAATAAACTTAGCCTTTCCGATGCGAAGGAGTCTAACTGTGAACCAGCAGCAGATTATTGATTCAATGATCGAACACCCTGTTATTGCAGCTGTCCGTGACAGCAAAGACCTGCCGCTTGCATTGGTTTCACCGGTCCGCTTCGTGTTCTTCCTGTCGGGATCGATCAACACGGTAAAAGATCTGTGTGATAGGGTGATCGCAGCGCACAAAGCGTGCTTTTTGCACATCGATCTGCTGGATGGACTGAAAACGGATGCTGCCGGTCTTCAATATATTTATGATACCGTGCAGCCAACCGGCATCATCACAACCAAAACAGCGGCGATCCGCCATGCGAAAAAGCTCGGGTTGATTACCATTCAGCGGGTTTTTCTGCTCGACTCAACAGCACTTGCAGAAGGCGCTGAGAACGTTCGGACCTGTCAGCCTGACCTGGTTGAGGTGCTTCCGGGATTGTCTGCAGAAGCGATTCAGATGGCCTCTGAGGCATTCAACAGGCCTCTGATTGCAGGCGGTTTGATTCAAAACCGGGGAATGCTGTATCGGGCACTTTCAGCCGGTGCACTGGCGGTGTCGACCGGGCGGACTGACCTATGGTATCTTTAAATAGCATCAGGCAGCCAAAATGACTGTCTGATTGTTTATAAACACATCCTATGACTGATAATCCCCAGAGTACCGGACAAGAGAGACAGACAGAACACCCTCAGCCTTATTGAGTTGTTCGACTATTTTTGCATCCTGGCTTAGAAGACGAATTTCCAGTACAGCTTCATAACCCTGGCTGGTCGCTGTCTTGCTTTTTAAGGTGTATGGGGGCAGTATTTGCCGTAAATCGGTCCTGAATGCGTCATTATATCGGACAATGAGCAGATACGGTTTTTTTCGGCCACCAGATTGCAGACTCGTTACGATCAGCATGATAACCGCAAGAATGAGCGATCCGATGATCGCGAGTTCGAAGAAGCCGGCTCCAGCTGTTAAACCCAACGCAATCGCCCAGAACATGTAAACGATGTCCAGCGGGTCTTTCAGTGCGGTCCGAAATCGGACAATTGATAGTGCACCGACCATACCAAGAGACAGCACAACATTTGAACTGATCGGCATGATGATCAGAGCTGTTACGAGAGAAACCATCAGTAATGCTGTTCCAAAACTGCGGTTATACATGACACCGCGAAACGTTATCCGATAGATCAGTAAAATGACACTGCCCATGATTAAAGTGATGGCGAATGTTATCAGAATTCGCTCAAGTGTCAGTGGCTGGTTGATGTTCACCTCAAGCAGTTTCAGGATTGCTTCTCGCATTTTTCTACCTCCGGTCTCTTGATGCGTCTGTAATCATGTTATCAGCAGGTTTCCCAGGTGTTGATACGCGTACCCAATGCGCACTGGACATATTTGCTGACGGAAATCTGCGAAAAACCCGACGAGTTAATCAGGTTTGCTATAAACTCGGGCATGTAGGCGTCGTATTTCACTTCCATAATGGTCCATTCTGGTGGCAGAATTGTTTTCATGGACGCGTCCGGATCCCAGAGATCCTGTCGAAAATAACCAGTTGAAAGATAGCGGTCAAAGGTAATCCGCACACGTCCGTCCGGCCAGAGAAAGGGAATCCGCACATAATCTACCAGCACCTTTGGCCGTAGATGAGCGGTTTGCCATTCGCAGTAAAGCTGACCGGTTAAATCAAATTCAGACCGGGTTCGAGCCGCTCGATGAACGAGGAACAACGGCTCAACGTCCTGATGACATAACGATTGTACCAGCTCTTTATTGAGAATGCAGCTGTCTTTTCGAGAAAGTGAATTCATTTTTATCTTCTTTTCTAAACGTATAACTGAATCATCGTTATCATAAATTCTGATCCGGAATTTGTGTCGATGATCGATCCCGGACAGTTTTTCGAAAACACCTCTGCTCGCAGCGTCGTCAAAATAGAGACTTCTGATTCGATAGCCGTTTTCAGAACAATCGGGCAGTTGTCGTGCATGGGGATCCTGATGCAGAACCGGTTTTAACGAATAAAGCAGCCTTTTAAATGCATATTCATCAATCATAAATTTTTCTTCATGTCGCCAGCTCATGCTTAGTCCTCCGGAAACAAAGTCTGAATGCGTTCGTTGCTGAGGGCAAATGATTCCTGGAGGATCACAATCATCCGTTCCCGCTTTTCGGACACGATTCGACGCAGCTCAGAAACCTGATTTTCCCAATAAGGCATGGAAAGAGGGCGGCCCCACCGATCGATGTGCCTTGGCATTTCTCCCCGGATTGTTTCGGTTATGTTGTCCAGAATACCAAGCATTCGCTCCGTCTCAAAGACTGTATTCAGGTACCAGGCGTATCGCTGGATAAAGGCCTCTTTGAATTCCGGGTTTTCCATCAGTTTGACCTGCAGGGTCGAGTCGAACAAGTTCTGCTGTCCATGTCCGTTCGGGTCCAGCAAATCATACTTGAGAATATTTATGGTATATGTTGACGGAAACATGGCCCAGTCGAGATCAAAGAAGACCCAGCGCCATTCAGATCCGTCGCGCCGTTCACGCCAGAATTTTTTGTTGCCGGAATCCAGATTGTTGAAAAATGTCTGCGTAATGACAAAATCCATCAGACTTTCTTCGTCTATCTGCGACAAAACCGTCTGATATGCTTCAGGATCCCGCATATCATGAGACTTTACGTAGTTGAGCAGTGTTTGATACGCTTCATCATCACCATTCAGAATGATTTTATTTCCCTTGATCATGTCTATGTTGTCCGGATCGGCACCATGGTGTGATGCGGCGTAGTACTGATCGACTTTCTCTCTGAGATTATAAAGACCAAAATAACGTCCGTTGATATAGACAACGCAGGGTCGCCAGGCCATCGTGTCCTGGGCGGTCACATCCTTGATCACTTCAGTCATGAAAATATCACGCATCTTTGAATATCGCCAGTCCTGACCGGATGTACGTAAAATCAGGCGTTTATATGAATCAACAGCGTTATCCGGAAAAAACGGATAGGTGATCTGGCTGTCACCGTAAGCTGTTCTGATTTTCAGTTCCATCGATTTTTGTTCTTCTGTGCGGCTATAAGAACCGTGCAGTTCAATGCCTGATGCAAACTGGACACCCGGCGTTCCATCTGTCTCATAGAATTCAACGCGGACAGGTTGTTCGATAAAGGCTTCATAGTGGGTCCAGATACCTTCAACCGGATCGAAAAAATGGGTGTTGTCGCCGATCAGCGATACAACCGGCAGGTCATGAGGCGGTTCCCGAAGCAGCGTCTGTGATATTTCTCTGCTCGGCAGTGACGATGGAACGTAGGCACGACAGCGGATAACCGTTGATTGGTCGATCACAAAAGGTTCTTCAAAGATCGCTGACTGCCTGGTGGGCTCACTGCCATCCAGTGTATACCGGATAACAGCTTTCGGCTGTGGTGACTCTAATGAAACAAGAACAGCTTCTTCAATATACAACTGTGTTAATCGTTTATTGTTCCGGGTGGAACGGATATGGATTAAAGGCTGTACGGACACGCCTTCAAACGCCTCCGGATGGTTGAGACTGCCCGGTGTGGGTGTTTCAAAGAAAAATCTCTGGTCGGCAGGATGATCGGGACTCAGTCGTCCGCTGCTGACCCCGGACATCTGATAACCCGTCTCAAACGAATCATGAATCCATCCGTCAGGATCTGTCAAATAAAGCGTTTCACCTGAAGCACCAATGCTGAATGATGTCGGTTCGATGACCGTATATCCGTCAGGTTGCAGAATAATTCCGTCAAGCTGTTCAAGAAAAGGCTGTTCACGAGAGTCACTCAATCCGAATCCGGTCA
>JAAYBY010000251.1 GCA_012729935.1 Clostridiaceae bacterium
GCACGGAGCAATGGATCAGAAAACCCCGCGATGTCCACCGAAAGCAGGATTAACTGTTCTTCACCCGCTTCCAGAGCAAGTGCCGTTGCAGTCAGTTGATCCCGGACATATGATGAAACACGGTGGTAGAGTTGACCTTGGACAAATACAGGGCGATCGGGTGTTATATCGGTCTGTGCCCAACCGATATAGAGTTTATCGCTGGCCATGGCGTTCTTCCCTCCTAGTATTGATCTGATTTCATTATATGCCTTTAAACGCATCATCAACAAAAAACTTAACGGGAATCATTTGAACAATGATCGGTTTTGTCTATAATAAACCTATTGTCTGACTAACTCTTGTACGATGCATAACCAGAATCAATTTGCTGGAGGACGCCATATGAAAATAACCGACGTGAAAACAGTCCTGCTGACTGGCCCCTGCACAAACGACCCCTTCCTGTCTGAGGCCCGCAAAAGAAGAAGCGCTGCCTTCATTGAAATTCATACGGATACGGAGCTGATCGGTCTCGGAGAAACGTACACCGGCTATTTTATTCCTGAAGTCATCCCGGAGATTGTCGATTTTTTTAAGCCCATCCTTGTAGGTAATACGGTTGACACTATTGAATTGCTTTGGAATCGAATGTTCCAATGTGGTAATTTCTGGTGTCGAAACGGCATGGGACTTCAGGTCTTAACCGGTATCGAGGCTGCGCTGTATGATCTCAAGGGTAAAATGGCTGGTTTACCGGTTCATGAGTTGCTAGGCGGCAAAAAGCACGATAGTCTTCTCTGTTACGCGACCGGCGGTCCCTCAAATTATCCGATTGATAAACTTTTCCAGAAAGTTGAATACTATCTATCACTTGGTTTTCACGGTGTTAAAATTGGCGCGGGTGAGTTTTATAGAGACGATCAAACCGGTCTGCGCTGGTCTGTCTCATCCAATTCGCCTGCAAAAGCAGCCGATATTGAAGGGAGAAAACTAAAAGCCATCCGGGATCGATTCGGCAAAGACATTTTACTGATGATTGACGGTCATATGGGAAACCGATCGGAAACAGATCAGGTATGGACTCTTGAAACAGCACAAGCTGTCATGAAAGTCTGCGAGGAATACAATCTCTTCTTTTTCGAGGAGCCTCTTCACTATAACGATCCGTGGGGCTACTCAAGGTTGTGCCAAAGTACCTCAGTGCCGATAGCCGGCGGTGAATGTCTGGCTGGAGTCGCCGAATGGCAGCTGTATATCGAAAAAGGTTGCTTTGATATGGGACAGCCGGATGCTTCCTATGTCGGCGGACTGGATCAATTCATGAAGATTGCCAGGCTTTTTGAACAGCAAAACCGTACGATCGCGACGCATTCATGGTCGGCAGGCGGCGGCTTTATGCAGAATATTCACGCAGCATTTGCCTGTAAGAATACGGCAATCGTGGAAATCGCACCGGCTTATGGCCCTCTGCACAGTGAAATTATCGGCGACAGTTTCATCATGGAAAATGGCAGAGTCCTCTGTCCCGAAAAACCGGGTTTAGGTATCACGCTTTCTGATCAGACAAAAGCAAAGTATCCTTTCATCAGGGGCAGCGGCGA
>JAAYBY010000252.1 GCA_012729935.1 Clostridiaceae bacterium
GCGCACCAATGTGTCGGCAGATTGCTGTTGCCATAATTCCGATGGGTCCAGCACCCGTGATTAAGATATCCTCGCCGATGACATCGAAGGTCAAAGCAGTGTGCGTCGCGTTGCCGAGCGGATCAAAACAGGCAATGACATCATCAGGGAGCTCAGGTTCACAACGCCAGATGTTACTGCTTGGAATTACTAAATACTCAGCGAATGCACCGTCTCGGTTGACACCGACGCCGTTTGTCTTTTTGCATAGGTGCTTGCGTCCAGCCAGACAATTTCGACACTCACCACAGACGATATGGCCTTCCCCGGATACGCGTTCTCCTTCTTTATAACCATTGACGTTCCGACCAACCGCGTCAATCTCCCCGACAAACTCATGCCCGATAACGATGCCGACCGGGATTGTCTGCCGAGCCCAGCTATTCCACTGGTAGATGTGAACATCCGTCCCGCAAATGGCTGTTTTCCGGATTTTAATCCGAACGTCATTATCACTGACGTCCGGAACAGGGACTTCCTTCAACCACAGTCCGGGCTCACTTTTTTCCTTTACAAGAGCCTTCATTGTTCTCATAGTGGATGAACCTCTCATTCTCATCGATGTGTCCGTCTTTCATGTACAGTGTTATTATGACAAATTGCTGAATATCTGACAAGTCCTTCATTTCCAAATCCGATTGTTCATTTCTTTATGGCAGGAAATCCCCCAGACCCTTTATTTATAGCTCTTTTTACGTTTTATTCTTTTTCTTTAAATATTTTTGTTTGACTTCTCTTATTCTGAAAACAAATGGCGTATCTATTTATTGTCCTTGATGCGAGGACATTTGTATGTCTGATCGATCGATTTCTCCACTCATACACAGAGAGGGGTCGTTGGCGGCGTCTCATTTTCATCAAATTTCGAATATGCTATAGTAGTACTATACTGAAGGGAGGACTTTCATGGAGTATCGAGTGATGGGCCGATGTGGTCACTCCGTTTCCGTTTTCGGGATCGGAACAATGCGTCTTCCGCTGCGTATTCAAAAGGACGGCAGCACCAACTACGGATCGATCGATGAACAAAAAGCAATCGACATGATCCGTCAGGGAATTGATCAGGGTGTCAATTATATTGATACGGCTTACACGTATCATCAGGGTAACAGCGAGCGTGTTCTTGGCAAGGCATTGAAGCGTGGTTATCGGGAACGCGTCAATATCGCAACGAAGTTGCCAGTATGGAAAGTTAAGTCTGCAGATGATTTTGACAGAATTCTCAATGAACAGCTCGAAAAATTACAGGTCAGCTCAATTGATTTTTACCTTCTCCACGCTTTAAGCAAGAAGCCTTGGCAGCGCTTAAAAGAGATGGGGGTGCTCGACTTTCTGAACCGGGCCCGCCAGGACGGACGCGTGAAGCATGTTGGCTTTTCGTTTCATGATCAGCTGCCGGTCTTTAAGGAGATCGTTGACAGTTATGACTGGGACATGTGCCAGATCCAACTCAACTTGCTCGACGAAGAATTCCAGGCAGGGGTCGCCGGTATGCGTTATGCTGCCGATAAGGGATTGGGCGTTGTCGTTATGGAGCCGTTACGCGGTGGAGCGCTGGCACAAAAAGTTCCTGCAGATATTCAGGCGCATTGGTCTCAGTATCGCGTCAATAGAAGTCCTGCTGAATGGGCTTTCAGATGGCTGGCCAATTTCCCTGAAGTCAGTGTCATCCTCAGTGGAATCAATAATCTGGAACAGCTGAATGAGAATGTATCGATTTTTTCGAAAACGTCACCTCATATGCTGACAACAGAAGAATCCGATCTGATTAATCAGGTTCAAATGCTTTATCGTGAAAAAATCAAGGTTGGTTGCACCGGCTGCCAATACTGTATGCCCTGTCCCTCACATGTTGATATCCCGGAAATCTTCAGGCTCTATAATCAGGTTTTTCTGTATGATGATCTGGCGAGCAGTCAAACGGCCTACCAGGAACTCATCAAGCAAAAATCGGACGCCAGTCAGTGTGTGGCTTGTGGGCAGTGTGAGTCGCTTTGTCCGCAGAACTTGTCGATTATCGAGAAACTGGCTGAAGCAGATGATGTACTGAGAACCTGAGCAAATTATAGAAAACAGATGAAGCGCTAATCTCGAACGGGGTCAGCGCTTCTTTTATTTTGCGCTCGCCATAGGTACGTTGATCGACGTAGAGCAGGCGCTGCGAAAGCAACAGCGACTGCGAAAACGCCATCAATCGCTATAAATGGCAGCATGCCGACCTGAATCGCCCGGATAAAGGTAATCGATCCGTCTGTATAGAAATGATGCAAGAAGTAAAGATAGCCGACACCAAAAGCATAGATGACAAAGAGACCTAACAGATTAGCAAGGATTGCCTGCCAGTTTCGCAGCTGCTGCTGTCTCAAATCTGCCTGATCAGCCAGCAGCCCGACCAGCCACGAGCCTACGGCCATCCCAGGCAGATACCCAAATGATGGCTGCAGTACGTAGGCAATTCCACCTCCGGACGCAAAAACAGGTAATCCAATCAAACCCATAAACAGATAAAGCATGTGTACGCGCAGTGCTCCGCGTCGCCCCAGAATCAGACCTGACAAGAGACTAACGGTGGTCTGCATGGTTATGGGAACGATTGATAACGGGATAACAAGCTTTCCGCTGATGATCATCAGGACAGTGAAAAGAGCTGTTATGGTTATCTCTTTTGTAGTCAGGCGCATGCGTTAATCTCCGGTACCGCTTAATGATCATAATCATGTTTCCAGTTTTCTGGTCACAATCTCGATTGTCAACCGATATACGATTATATCATAATTTGTGGTTTACAATCGACACTTCTATTCAGTTTTTCGTGTAGTGTTTCCGTGTAGGTTCAAACGTCCGGATACAAACGTAATTCGTTATCGGGACACACGAGACAACCAGACCACAAAGTGATGCGGCTTATTGGATCAGCGGTATTCGGAAAGGATCGCTGTCTGTTGTGAAATGATTGACTTTAATGATCGCGAGCTATGACTTTGCCCATCGGACCGATACTTCGCCGGAATAAACCGTGACCTGCTCACCATTCGATTGTTCGACGACTAATTCGCCGGAATCCGTTATCTCTCTGGCGATACCGCTCCATTTTTCACCGGTTTGGTTGATGACCCAAACCGGCTTTCCCAGAGTCAGACATTGGCTGCGGTACTCAGCCAACCAGCTGTCACGTTCGGGCAACCGATTGTAATATATATCCAGATAACGGACCAGCTGATCCAGCACCTCCAACCTCCTGAATGGCACAGTAAATTCGTTCTTAAGAGATGTAGCCAAATGCTGGAGATCCGGTGGAAAATCGGTCAGGTTCAAATTAATACCAACACCGATGATCAAGGCATCGACGCGTGATTCTTCCAGAATGGCTTCCGTCAGAATGCCGCCGAGCTTTTTCTTGCTGCCGGAAATGATGAGATCGTTCGGCCATTTCAA
>JAAYBY010000253.1 GCA_012729935.1 Clostridiaceae bacterium
ATGGGTGCAAACGTGCTTGATGTTCTTGGTGAGGACGGTGAATTTGTGCCGTGTCTTCACTCGGTAGGCGCCCCGCTGGCCGAAGGTGAAGAGGATGTTCCCTGGCCGTGTGCACCGATGGATAAAAAATATATCAGCCATTTTCCAGAAGATCGCGCGATCTGGTCTTTTGGTTCTGGATACGGCGGCAATGCATTGCTCGGTAAAAAATGCTTTGCGCTGCGTATTGCGTCTGTGCAGGCACGTGACGAAGGCTGGCTCGCCGAGCACATGCTGATTCTGCGCCTGACAAATCCTGAAGGTGAAGTCAAATATGTCACTGGAGCTTTCCCGAGCGCCTGTGGCAAAACGAATCTGGCTATGCTGATTCCGACCATTCCCGGCTGGAAAGTCGAGACGATCGGTGATGACATTGCCTGGATGAAGTACGGCAAAGACGGTCGTCTGTATGCAATCAATCCAGAAGCCGGTTTCTTCGGCGTTGCTCCCGGCACATCAGATGAATCGAATCCAAATGCCATGCACAGCATTGAGAAGAACACCATTTTTACCAATGCCGCATTGGCAGATGACGGTGACATCTGGTGGGAAGGCATCGGCTATGACGCGCCCGGCCATCTCATTGACTGGAAAGGAAACGACTGGGCTCCCGGCTCCAAAGAGAAAGCCGCTCATCCCAATGCCCGTTTCACAGCTCCCGCCGCCCAGTGCCCGGTTATTGCCCCTGAGTGGGAAGATCCGGCCGGTGTGCCGATATCCGCGATCCTGATCGGCGGTCGGCGTGCTACAACGATTCCCCTGGTTCATGAGAGTTTCAATTGGGAACACGGTGTGTTCATGGGCTCGATCATGGGCTCTGAGATCACAGCTGCGGCCATTTCTGACAAAATCGGCCAGGTTCGCCGTGACCCCTTTGCCATGCTGCCGTTCTGCGGTTATCATATGGGTGATTATCTGGCCCACTGGCTGGAAGTCGGCAAACAGACTGATACCGATAAACTGCCGAAAATTTTCTATGTAAACTGGTTTCGCAAGGATGAAAAAGGCAGATGGCTATGGCCTGGCTTTGGCGATAACAGCCGTGTGCTGGCCTGGATCTTTGATCGTGCTGCCGGTAAAGGCAAAGCTCAAAAAACACCGATCGGATATATGCCGACGACAGATGCCATCAACATCGACGGCCTCGATATGAGCGAAGCCGATATGGAAGAGCTGCTCAAAATCAACAAGAGCGAATGGCTGCAGGAAGCTGCCTCGATCCGTGAAAACTACAAAATTTACGAAGAAAAACTGCCTGCTGCACTTGCAGAACAACTTGATGCCCTGGAAGCTCGTCTGAATGCAATGTAACCTGTAGAGACAGGTCCTGTTTTTCACACACTTGATCCACAAAGACCCGACCCGAGGCAATCTGCCTTGCGGTCGGGTTTTTTAGGTCTCCATCAGATAATCGACCAATTCCATCAACATACGCTCCTGTGTTAAAATGAGATCAGCTTATGACCTCTGGAGGTACAACATGATCAGCGGAAAAACTATTCTGGTGCTGCTGCCTTTGAATCAGGAAGAAAAACGGGCACTCGAAGTGTATGCGCCAGACAACAAATACCTTTACTTAAAAGAAAAGGACTTGACCGGTGACGTGTTGCAGCAATGCCATGTCATATTGGGCAATATTCCGCCCGCCCGGCTCAATGGGCTTAAGCAGCTGGAGTGGCTGCAGCTGTACAAAGCGGGAGTCGATGACTATGCCAGAGCCGGCAATTTTCCACCTCAGGCAGTGTTGACCAATGCCAGTGGTGCTTATGGCCCGGCTATTGCCGAACACCTGCTGGCCGTGCTGCTGATGCTGCAGAAAAATCTGCATTTATACCGCGATTATCAGAACGAACAGCGCTGGCAGGAAGAGTTTGAAATTACGGCAATCGAAGGCTCAACAACGTTGGTCATCGGTTTGGGAGACATTGGCACAGCCTTCGCCAGACGCATGAGATGTCTCGGCAGCCGTGTCATCGGCGTTCGTCGAAAACGAACCGACCAGACTGACGCAGTTGATGCTCTGCACACGATTGATTCACTTGACGAAGTGCTGCCTGAAGCGGACATCATCGCGATGGCCTTGCCCGGAACGCCGGATACTTACCAGCTGATCAATCGCCATCGACTTCAATTGATGAAAAGAACCGCCATCCTGATGAATGTCGGCCGCGGAACCAGTATCGATACAGAAGCGTTGTGTGATATCCTGGAATCTGGTCATCTGAGGGGTGCAGCTTTAGACGTGACAGACCCTGAACCGCTGCCCGCATCGCACCGGCTGTGGCGTATTCGCAACGTCATCATCACACCGCACATATCCGGCGGGTACGGTCTGGCCGAAACACGTGCCCGCGTCAACCAGGTTGCCATCGACAATTTTATTCGATTTGTCCATGGTAAACCGCTGAATAATGTCGTTGATTTCACACGCGGATATTGACGTCAAGCGAACATCAGACTGCTTTATCGGGTCAGGGTTTTTATGAAGCGAAACAGGTTATCGATCGTCAGTGCTAAATCACTCTGCGCGCGTTTTTTCGCTTCAGCGTAAGGCACCGCGACACGATTGATGCTGAAAATACCGGATACGCCCTCATCGTATGCCGCTGATACGTCATCGCCGATATCACCGACCACTGCAATCAGAGGAATGCCCTGTTTACGGGTTCTGCGTCCGACACCAATAACAACTTTTCCTCTCAGGGACTGACCATCAATCTTTCCTTCTCCGGAAATAACCAGATCTGCGTCACGGATCAGTTCATCAAAGCGGGTCATGTTCAGAACTGTTTCGATACCCATTTCAAGTGCTGCGCCCAGAAAGGCAACGGTTCCGCCGCCCATGCCGCCTGCGGCTCCCGATCCCGGCAGATCGAGTATCTGTTGGCCGAGATCCCGGTCAACCAGATCCGCCAGATGGCGCAAACCTGCGTCCAGCTGCTCGATGTCGTCCGGAGTGGCACCTTTTTGCGGTGCAAAGACGGCGGCAGCGCCCTGAGGACCGCACAGGGGATTGTCGATATCACACATGGTGATGATTTCGCTCTCGCGGACTTCGGGCAGCAGCCCGGTCATGTCGATTGTCTTGATTCGGGATAATGTCCCGCCAACCGGGACAAACGACTGACCTGAATCATCAAGAAAACGAACGCCCAGTGCTGCGGCTGCCCCGGTACCACCATCATTGGTGGCACTGCCGCCAAGCCCGATAACCAATTTTCTGGAACCGTGCTTCAGTGCCGCCTTAATCAGCTCACCCACCCCGTATGTCGAGGTCAGAGATGCGTTTTTCCGTTCTTCAACCAGGGGCAGTCCGGCTGCGGCAGCCATTTCAACGATTGCCGTATTGTCATCCAATAGTCCGTAAAAGGCTTCAACCGGCTCGCCATAAGGACCGCTGACTGTGCAGGGGATCCGCCGGCCGCCAACCGCAGTGATGAACGCGTCCACGGTGCCTTCTCCGCCATCAGCGACCGGAATTTGGACAACCTCGGACTCAGGAAACAGCCTCGTAATCTGTTCAGCCATAATGGAACAAATTTCTTCTGATGACATTGTTCCCTTAAACGAATCGGGTATCAGCACTATTTTTTTCATGCATCCTCCTGAAGAGTCTCAGGCAGTTTTTCATCACTACCATGACTGCTGACTGAAGTCATTTCTTTAGGCCAAACATCTCTTCTTTCAGGTCAAGGTAATACAGGTAATCCTGGTCATCGACGTTCGGAGGACAGCGGTGATCGCAGAAAGGAATGTAGCCGCCCCGTTCAACCAGTGGCTTAAGTGTTTCCATGTATGCGTGAATCGCTTCGCGTCCGGCACCGAGCTGCATCTTATCGAATCCGCCCATGATCCGCAGCTCCCGGCCGCATTGGTTGAATAAATCAGCCGGATGCGTACAGCTGTTGACTTCATAGGGGAAGAGACAGTTAATGCCGCTTTCCAGAAAATAGGGCAGCAGCGGCCGAACATCCCCGTCACAATCGGTATACCATATTTCAATACCGTGATCTTTCAACTTCTGGTTGATGCGTTTGTACCGTGGAACGACGACCTGTTTGAAAAAGTCTATGGTAACAATCGGACCTTTGTTAAAACAGATATCTTCCCAGCCGGATGCATAATCAAATGTCCAGTGGGGCAACAGCTGATCAAGCGCATGCTCGACCATCTGGCAGGCCGTCTCAACCATATCCTCGACCATTTCCGGATAATCGAAACAGGCATAGGCAAGACCCTCAAAGGTCAGCATATCACGAATTTTTCCGATCATCGAACCGCAGTGGACACCCAGCGGATAGTCCCGGTCATCCGGATGCTGCCGTTTCAGGGCTGCGATGTCTATGATACGCGCCGGATCATCAACCTGGAACCGCTCCTTTTTGACTTTGAGCCAGTCGTCAGGTGTCTCTATGGCTGATTTCAAATAATGTGGTATCGTATCATGATTATCAAGCGGAACTTCAGCCATCAGACCATCTTCATTTTGAATAATCGATGTGGTTGCCGTCCGGTTGATTTCTTTCTTTTCAAAGGCAGGTGACATCCATAAATTGGCTTTGATCGAAAAAATCGGATCAAAATTAAAAAAAAGGTCTGCCTCTTCGTTGGTTGTAATTCCGTTTTCTGTGAAAATTTTCCAGGACCGGAAGTTTTCCGCCCAGTAACCGAATTCCATATTAAAGCAACGGTCGATGTCCTGGTAATTCATTTGCCTGTTAAAGCGCTCTCTGGCCGTCATCTTGCTTTTCCAGGCAGGTCTGCAAGGTTTGATTGACATAACGATTGACTACCTTTCTATCATCTGTATGTTATAAATTTATAATTTGACTTTGACAACCGCTTTCTTAACCTGAGAGGGTGTTCCATCGGCAATAGAAGGCATGTGTGCGTCTTCCGGCCAGAAAATAGCCAGCTCGCCTGCATTCATGATGAGCATATCATCCGCTGGACCGTCTAAAAACAAGGCGTCTGACGATTCCTCATAAGGTTTGGAGACAGTCAGATGATCTAAGTTGGCATAGCCGATCTGCTCTTTGCCGCTGATGATGAACTGGAAGTCAACATATTTCCGGTGCGCTTCCCAGAAACCTGATTCCAGCGGTTTGGTTGTATATTCGCTGACTAAGATAAAAACATCATCACCATCGATTGTATGGCGGCCAGGCTCAAGCTGCTGCAAATCAGTTTGAACCAGATAATCGATCGCTGTCACGAACCGTTTGCCCAAAGCCCGATATTTCTCCAGATAATGTATCGTATCACGGATCATAAAAATCTCCTTCTCTCAGTATTCTGAGCTTTTCCAGTCACGGAATCTATTTTTATTCGTTTGATTCCGTTCTAACCTTATCATAATTCATGGCTGAAATAAATGACAGTTTTTGCCTGAATCATCTCCCTGTTTCTGATCAGCCAGACCACACTCATTGCGTTTCATCTCCGGATGAACATATCGCCTTTTCCCTGCAGTCGATGCACCATAGTTGATTGCCTCCGCTGGACAGCGATGCAGACAGGCCAGACAATGTACGCAGGTTGCTCGCGTCCAGACAGGAATCCCCTTGTCCAGTTTGATGATTTGCTCCGGGCAGATCTGTTCGCAATATCCACAATGTGTGCAGTTGTCTGAAACATGGAAACGTTTTGTTGGCCTGCCATTTTTGTAAAAAGGAGAAGCCAGCCGCGTCCAAAGCGCAGGGACAGCACCCGGATAATCATTTCTTAACGCATGAACCCGATCTGATAAATCATGGCTGATCCTTTGCATATCTTTCTGTGCTTGCCCGAACAGGCTGGCCTGCTGCTTTTCCGAAGGTACTTTTAACAAAGGGACATAATTATCGGGCAGTACAACCGCTGCAAGGTAGTCCAGTGTCAGACGTTTGCTGAGCAGTTTCTTTTCGAGAATCTTTGCTGCTCCTCCTGTCTGGGCACCGCAGGTCAGCACGGCGAAAACATATGGTTTTTCAGGTCCTTTCAGATCCAGACGGTCGATCCAGTCGACGACCAGTGTCGGCAGGGTGTAAAAATACACCGGGAAAACGAAACCGATCGTCTCACCCGGCTCCAAAACATAGCTTATTTTTTCGTTTTCTCGACAGGCAGCAATCTGCTGAAGCGGTTCATTCACAGCCTCAGCAACGGTGCGTGCAACAAATAAACTGTTTCCTGTACCTGAAAAATAAAATATCATGTCTTCCTCTTTCTTTTACCTATGATCGAATGATACTGATCATATCTTCCTTCACGGTGTAAACGCGAAGAAATCTCGCGTATCATTATCCCAAAATTCTCAGAGAAAAGCGACCCTCCGCCAATTCCACCAGCAGATTGCGTCATGACTTCTGTGACAGTGTCTCTTTACGAATCAGTTCAATAGGCAGATAATGAAATTATCAAATTGATGGAGGAATGACCGATGGATATTAAAGAGAAAATTGAATCTGTGGTGGAAAAAATTAAGAAAGACCCATCGTTGGCCAAGAAGTTTAAAGAGGATCCGGTCAAAACGATCGAATCACTGATAGGTATTGATCTTCCTGATGACCAGATCAAAAAAGTGATCGATGGTGTCAAGGCCAAATTGGCTGTTGATCAGGCTGGTGCCCTTAAGGATAAATTTAAAAAATTATTCTAAGCCGACCACCCGATCTGCCATGCAACAGGCGATTGTCCTGCTAATCTCTGAAAAGCCGGTCGGTTGAAATACCGGCTGATAACGCCAAAAGAGGCAACATGCAGGCGTTTTTGACCGTGCACGTCAATTAGGCTATAATATCTTGTACCTCTTACGGAAAAGAAAGGTGAATGTAAATGAATTTTGTTCAAATATCAGCTGAAAAGAGACCACTTGGCAGTAAAGGTTATTTAAAATCGCTGCGGCGAAACGGCAGTGTGCCTGGCATCCTGCACGGTCATAATCTTGATTCAACGCCTGTTACCATCGATGCGAAAGATTTGCTAAAAGCGATCAGCACACCTGCCGGTCGTAACGTTCTTCTTAATCTCGTCATCGAAAGTGATACTCAGACAGCGATGATCGAGAATCTCCAGGAAGACATCCTCAGAGAGAATGTCTATCAGCATGTCGATTTAAAACTCATCTCCATGGATGAAAAAATCGAAGTCAACATCCCAGTCCTTCTGACCGGGCAGGATCAGCGGGCAAATGACGACGGCTATGTCTCTCAGCAGCTTCATGAGATATCTGTCATGAGCAAACCGGCTGCGATCCCTGAGAGCATCAAGGTTGACATCAGTGCATTGAAAATCGGTGACGCCATTCTGGTTGGTGACATCTCCATGCCGGAAGGCTGCGAGGCTGTAACAGCGGCGGATGAAATGATCGTCAATGTCCTGCAGCCCAGAACCATCGTCGAGGATGAGCCATCTGACGACGAAGCAGAAACTGACCAGGAGCCGACACTGGTTGGTGAGGAGTCAAAAGAAGACAATTAATTCATTCTGCTGACACGTTTTTAGATGAATAAAAAAGGGATGTCTCCCACTGTACGCCAACTGGCAAATGAGACATCCCTTTTTATATCTTAGTCGATTGGTGTCAGGTGATCAGTCGGGAAAATCAAGCTCCTGAAGTTCAAAAATCGCATCAATCTCAACAGGCATGTTGCCGGGCAGAACCGCAACACCCACGGCAGATCGCGAAGGCAGTCCGGCTGTTTCTCCGAATAAATCCACCAGCAGCTGACTGGCTCCGTTCGCAACTTTTGCCTGATCAAAGAACTGACTGGTGCTGGCGACGTAAACCGTGATCTTGACGACCCGTTTCACCCGGTTCAGATCCTCAATATGAGCCTGAAGAACAGACAGGATGTTCAGCACGCAATTGCGAGCTAACTGCGCACCTTCTTCGACTGTAAATGTTTCGCCAAAACGCCCTTGAAATGATTGACCTCCGATAGCCGGGCCACAGCCGGATATCGATACAAGATCCGTACAGTAGGATTTAGCCTGGGCATAAACACCAAGCCGAGCCGGCGGTTCGGGCAGATGAATGTTCTGCTGGTGCATGTTCTCATAAACATTATTGGAAATATCCATTTTTTAGCCTCCTGTTTTTTAAGTCGAATTCATCGCCTGCAGCGATGATATGATCTGTATGACCTCTTTTCATCTTACCATACAACGAGCCGTATGATGGATGCGCTTTATTGATTTTTACCGCGCGCGTCAACCGTTATCATGCGTTCGAGACGACCGTCCCGCATGCCATACATGGTGTCTGTCAGGTTAGGTAGTCCGCATGAATGATTGGGAATGATCGAAACCCTGTCACCAATTTCCAGATTGATTGGCTGGTGACTTGAGAGAAAGCCATGCTCCTCATTTAGCTTTTCAATCAGGATATCCGGATGCTCAACAACAAAACCAAATCCAGGCCGGTGTTCACACAGGTCTGATGTCAATGTCTTGCTTCCCGCATCTATGATCACATGGCGGTCATCCATTCTGCTGACGACCGTCGCCACCACACGCAAAGCACATTCTTCAACCGTCGCCATACCGGTTGACAGCTGATTACAGTCATTAAAAATGAAATTACCGGACCTGACTTCGGTCAGGCCTTTCAGTAAATGAGGCAGCTTCCCGGAAAAACTGTTTCCGCCGCTGAGGATATCCATGCGAAAGCCCGCTGATTCGAGCAGACGAGCCGTGCCAAGCATGTTGTCGTGCTCCCGGCGCGTCATCCGTTCAAATCCATCCCGCTCCCTTTCGCTGTAAATATTGCCTGCATAATACATGATTCCGATAATTTCAATACCGGCCAGATGACGTGTCGACTCGGCAAAGCGCAGAGCCGGTTCCAAAGGTTCCAGACCCCCACGCCTGATGCCCCCGTCCAAATCAAGCAGAACTTTGACCGGGTGGTTCAGTTCCATTCCGGCATCAGATAAGTACTGTGCGCCAGTCAGGCTGTTCACAAGCGTGATCACGGAAACCCTCTGCATCAGCTGTTTCAAGCGCTTCATTTTCTCAAAACCAATCAGCGGAAAAGCAATCAGGATGTCATCCAGGCCGTGATCAGCCATCACTTCAGCCTCTCCCAGCTTAGCACAGGTGATACCCCGGCAACCGAGTTCAATCTGACGTTTGGCCAGCCAGACACTCTTGTGCGTTTTGATATGAGGACGGACACGAATGCCATAACGGGCATTCGCCTGCACGATTGACCGGATATTGCTGTCAATCTGATCCAGATCGATGACGACCGATGGGCTGGGGATTGAATCGTACATGGATACACTCCTTCAGGTTAATCAAAACCAAGCTGCAGGGAATACAGCATCTCTGTTTATTATAATGATTTATGACAAGAAAGAAATGCCTAAAGATTTAGTGATGAAAACTATCAATTTTAGGTGATTCAGTCGTTTTCCAATCGCTCGATTTATGCTATGATCATGGTTGTGAATGTCGCAAAATTAACTAGATCCCAATAATTGAGGTGATTTGATTTGGAATTGTCACTCGTCAGTTTGTCTAAGCAGTTTGGTCAGAAGAGCGTGCTGAAAAACCTTTCCTTCACCGCAACAGGTGGAAAAGCCATGGGTCTCCTGGGCCGCAACGGCGCTGGTAAAACAACCACCATTCGAATCATCATGAATATCTTTCCGCCTGACGAAGGCGATGTCTTGCTGGATGGCAAACCACTCAGACACAGTGGTGTGCGCATCGGCTATATGCCGGAAGAAAAAGGCTTTTATCCGAAAATCAAAATCAAGGATCAGCTGCTTTATATCGCCGAGCTGCGCGGTGTCAGCCGACAGCAAAGCAAGAAAGTCATTCAGGATTGGCTTGAGCGCCTTGACTTATCCGAATACTGGGACAAGAAATTGGAAACACTCTCAAAAGGTAATCAGCAGAAAATCCAATTAGCAGTTGCTTTGATCGCGGATCCGGACATCGTTATTCTCGACGAACCGTTTAGCGGATTAGATCCGGTCAATGCGCAGCTGCTCAAGGAGATTGTCACGGAACAGGTGAACGCGGGAAAAATCGTCCTTTTTTCAAGTCATCA
Source organism: Clostridiaceae bacterium (assembly GCA_012729935.1). Taxonomy (GTDB): domain Bacteria; phylum Bacillota; class Clostridia; order Saccharofermentanales; family UBA5734; genus JAAYBY01. Next base: position 10,082 of record JAAYBY010000253.1, read on the forward strand.
GATGAACTATGTCGAGACGTTCTGTGATGATGTTGCGCTTCTGCACGAGGGACAAATCAAACTGAATGGTTCGATTCGTGAAATCAAGAGGCGTTATCCACGTCACCGGATCTCGTTATCCCTGGCTGGCGACAATCGGCTTGAAGCACGTTCCGGTGAAAACGTCCGCGATTATATGGAGAGACTGATGCACCAGCCAAATGATCTATCGCGTTTGATCGATCGCCTTGATGTGGTTCGCGGACAGTGTCATTTAATCCTGGCACATGAAAGCAACCGCGAAGCTGTTCTGGAGCAATTGGTTGCAGTACACGCGCCGGTCGAACAGTTCAGCGTGGTTGAGCCGACCCTGGAAGATATTTTTGTTGAACAGACCGGTGAAATTCAGCCATCCGGCCAGAGCGTTTAAGCAGGAGGCGATTTGATGAAACGTAAAAGCCAGTTCAGAACCGTCATGCGTTTTGAATTCATGAATTATATGCGAAACAAAGTCTATGTCGGCATCACCATCGCGCTGGTTCTCATACTCGCGATCGGACTCAGCATTCCGGCGATCATCGAATGGGCACGTTCTGCCGGCTTTGATTTTGCTGATCCAAATAAAGAAAAACCACCAGAAGAAGCCATACATGTAATCGACCAGACTGGCTGGCTCGATATGACGATTCTCGAGCAGGCGCTGCCTGATGAACTCTGGGTCCAGTCAAATCCCGAGCAGATTGACGAACGGACCAGGCAGGTCAAGGAAAATGAAATCGGAGCACTGCTTATTCTGGAGACGCCGGACAGCTGGCGATGGATTGTTCACCGCATCAGCATGAGCAACGATGTACAGGGTGTGATTCAATCTGTTCTCAATCAGCAGTTTACAGCCATCAAGCTTACCCAGGCCGGACTGGATGAATCAGCTGTTGAATCAGTGATGAAACCGGCACAGTGGATTGTAGAAGAAACGGTTCAGGAAAGCGGAAAATCAATGGAGCAGACTTATTTCTATACCTATTTGCTGCTGTTCCTTCTGTACATGACCGTCATGATGTACGGGCAGATGGTCGCCACGTCCGTTGCATCTGAAAAAAGCAACCGGGCAATGGAACTTCTGATCACGTCCGCCCGTCCACTGGATCTGATGTTTGGCAAGGTTCTGGGTTCCGGTCTGGCCGGCATGGCTCAGATTGCCGTTCTGCTGCTGACTACAGGTGTTTTCTATCAGTTGAATGCTTCCTATTTTGCCGATATCCCGTTTATTGCCAACGTTTTTAATATGCCTTTTGAAATCATTGTCTACACGTTGATTTTTTATCTCACCGGTTATTTCGCCTATGCGTTTCTCTATGGTGCACTGGGTTCTCTGGCGAGTCGTACTGAAGACATCAATACGAGTATCATGCCGATCATCATGCTCTTCATGGTTGCCTTCTTTATCTCGTTTGCCGGCATGCTCAATCCGGATGCAGCGTTTCTCAAAGTCTTCTCATTTGTCCCGCTGGTTTCACCAATGGCCATGTTTGTCAGAATCTGCATGACCGATGTTCCATTCGTGGAGATCGCGCTATCCATTCTGATCCAGGTCTTCTCAATCTGGCTGACGGGGTGGCTGGCTGCCCGTATCTACCGGCTGGGTGTTCTGATGTATGGTAAACCACCTCGTATGAAAACTTTGATTCAAATGCTGCGGAACGCCCGATGATCTGAGAAAGACAATCTTTTTATCCGCTGAAATGAACCACTGACCGCCCGAATCCGACCACTGGCCGAACAGCCCTTTTCAAAATTGTGATCTGCCGTACAATGATTCTGTGAGGTGGCAGCATGCATGTCAGAATTGAAAAAATTGATGATAGCCAGCCGGAGGAAGTTGTCGTTTATTGTCGGTCTGTTCGACCGGAAATTGAACGACTGGTCCAGCGGATTCAACAACAGGACAAGGCTTCTGTCCTATCCTTTTTCAAGGATGATGAACAGTATTACCTCTCGCTGCAGGAAATCCTTTTTTTCGAAACGGATGGTGACCGTATTTACGCTCACACCACCGATGACGCTTATGAAGTCCAGTATCGGCTTTATCAGCTGGAACGACTGCTTCCAATCTCATTCGTACGCGTCTCGCGGTCGTGCATCGTTAACACAAGACATGTTTTCTCCATCCAAAAGAGTCTGACACGCGTCAATTGTATTGCTTTCAGGCACACCTACAAAGAAGTGTACGGGTCACGTCAATTCAGCCAACAGCTGTTTGAAAAAATGAATGAGAGGTATCGCTATGAAAACGAATAGAATTATCTGGGGATTACTCATACTGGTCTGTGGTGTGTTGCTGCTGTTGTCAGCATTGGGCATCGATACAGGTCCTTTCCAGTGGACAAAGGTCATCGGCAGCGTCCTGCTGCTGGCGATCGCAGTATCAGGACTGATCAAACTGAGATTTCTTCTGGCCTTAATGCCGATCGCAGGTATTCTTTATCTCTGGAAACTCGAGCTTGGGTTTCCTGAACTGAATCTCTGGCTGCTGCTTGCCGCGGCTTTCGTGCTGGGTATCGGGCTGGCCATCATCTTCCGTAAATCACGTGATGCCTTCGTTTTCTCCCATGATCAACCCGATTATGTTGAGACGGCTGAAACTGACGGATCTGTCATCACGATTCGATCAAGCTTCGGTGAGCAGACGAAATACATCCATGCGGAGCAGCTGAAAAAAGTTGTCATCAACAGCCACTTTGCATCAGTCAAAGCTTATTTTGAACAGGTTCAACCGAGTGCAGACGGTCTGACCATCGACGTCAATGCTCATTTCTCCGGTGTGATCCTGGCAGTTCCCAGATCATGGCGGATTGAGAACAAGATCAGCAGCTTTGCAGCTGAGGTATCTGATCGGGATAGTCGCATCGATGCAACAGGGCCTAAGGTGCTGCTCAGAGGCAGTACAAACTTTGCAGAGGTTAAAATCATCCGTATTGATTGACAAACTCATTCGCTATGAAAAAGGCCTAAATGTTCAACGTTTCGTGTACCAGCAAATTAAAAGCGTCCAATTGTTTTTTGGACGCTTTTAACTTGCTGGTATCTTTCTTTGAAGGCCGGATAATTCATTATTAACTGATTTAAATAGCCGTGTATCCGCCATCAACCGGAATATTCGCCCCGGTCATATAGGACGACGCGTCGGAAGCGAGGAAAACAACAGCGCCTTTTAAGAACGTTTCTTCGCCAAGCCTGAACAGCTGTGTCCGCCTGCTCCAGCGCTCAACGCTCGTCTGCCATAGTTCTTTTGTCTTAAAGGCTGCCGGCTGGGAGGCTGCCATCTTGGCACCGGGACTGATGGCGTTGCAGCGTACATTCTGCCGGCCATAATAGCTTGCGACATATTTCGTAAAATTAATCAGTCCGCCTTTGTGAAAGTGGTAATCCGGTTCGGAAT
>JAAYBY010000254.1 GCA_012729935.1 Clostridiaceae bacterium
AGTGGCTCAAAAACTTCAATCGCAGATAATTATGTAAAGTTATTTCGCCATGATTTCTAGTATTTGCAGGCTTTTTATGGTCGATCTTTACATAACTAAAGTCTTTACATAACCTTTGTTGGACAAAACCGCTATCGCGGTGGTTTCGCTTGAATTTAAAGAGCACTGTATTTTGACAAATCTGTCTTTGCTTAAGCCTATGCCTTAGACTTATTGGAGCAGCTATACTGCTGATTAATTCTAAGGAGACTGATATGGAAAGCAATGAACAGGTTGTATTACGCATGAGAGAAGACATTCTGCTTCGCGGATTGTCACAGAACACATTGGACAGTTATACGCAAACGGTGCGAGTATTCCTGAAATTCTGTAATCGTCCTGTAGATCAACTCGATGAATATGACATTCGGAAGTTCTTGTGGTACGTAATCAAGGAGAAGCGAGCGAAGCCAGGCACAGTGAACACCTATAGTGCCGCGATCAGATTTTTGTTTGCAGTGACGTTAAATCGCACGCTCAATTATCTGCAGATTCCACGTCAGAAAAAGAAAAAGACATACCCGGTCGTTTTATCGAGAGAAGAAGTGCTTGCCATCATTGACAATTGTGCCAATCTGAAGCATAAAGCATTGCTGACACTTATTTACAGTTCAGGATTGCGTGTCAGCGAAGCTGCTGCTCTGAAAGTACAGCATGTAGAAGGAAAAAACAAACGATTATTTATCGCCTGTGGTAAAGGTGGAAAAGACCGCTATACCCTGTTATCGGACGTGTGCCTTGCTGTTTTACGCGAATATTATAAAACCTATCGTCCGCAACATCCGGAAGGCTGGCTATTCACTGGAACATACAATGTAACGCATATAACAACAGCAGGTATATCAAATGCCTTTAATCAAGCCGTGAATCGCGCAAATATCACCAAGAAGGTCTCCATACACTCTCTCCGACATGCCTTTGCGACACATGTTCTTGAAGATGGAGCGTCTTTATTGCAGATCAAAGAATGGCTTGGTCACAGCAGTATTCAGTCCACGACCATTTATCTGCACTTGGCCAATATAGCGTCAAATGTAAAAAGTCCGCTTGATACTGCCTCTGTATATTGCAGAGTTGAGGGTTAGAGCTATGATAGAGATACAGGATATTATTGCCCAATATGGAGAGGCATACCGTCAGAACCATCACCTGCTGCCCAATCAATATAAAGTCATGCACGACATTGAAGCGTGTAGAACGTCTGTTTTGGGTGGCCATGTTGATGCGTGTGACGCATGCGGGTTTAGTCGTATATCGTACAACTCCTGTCGAAATCGCCATTGTCCCAAGTGTCAAGTGTTAAAGAAAGAACGGTGGATTGATGCCAGGAAAGACGACTTGCTGGATGTTGGTTATTTTCACGTTGTCTTTACTCTTCCGGATATGCTGAATCAGCTGGCCTACCAGAATCAGAAAATAGTATATGACATCTTGTTCAGAGCTGCTGCTCAAACCTTGTCTGAGCTCTGTGCTGATAAGAAGTATTTAGGCGCTCAAATCGGTTTTACTCAGATCCTGCATACCTGGGGTCAAAATCTCATGCATCATCCGCATATCCACTGTATTGTTCCAGCCGGCGGGCTTAACGTAATCGGGCAATGGGTTCACTCCAAAAAGAAGTTTTTCATACCAGTCATGGTTTTATCCAGAAAATTCAGAGGTAAGTTTCTATTCTTTCTCAAACAAGCTAAACTTGAGCTCTATGGTTTCACTGATGATTTGAAGGACAAACAGGCTTTCGATCGTCTTATGTCTGCTCTTTATCAAAAGGATTGGGTTGTCTACTGCAAACCACCGTTCAAGAGTGCGAACCATGTCGTCGAGTACCTGGGTCGTTATACGCATCGCATCGCTATTTCCAATAATCGAATTTTGAAGCTTGACGATGGACAAGTGAGTTTTTCCTGGCGTGATTACAGAGACGGCAATAAGCAGAAGACGATGGTCATAGCAGCTGATGAGTTTATCCGTCGCTTTCTGATTCATGTCTTACCCAAACAATTTACAAAAATACGACACTACGGCATTTTGAGCCCGAGGAATAAAACAACAAAGCTCAAGCTGTGTAAAAAATTGACGTATACCATAATCCGGGATAGCCCAACAAAGCAGCTTTCTGCACTTGATCTCCTAAAAAAACTAACTGGCAAGGATTTCACAATTTGTCCTTGCTGCGGGGTTGGTCATCTTAGCAGGGCTTCACCTGGTCCTGCGATAACCGCATAATATTCAGATTTTATGAAATACCGCTTTACTGGGGAGGGGGAAAGTATGTCCAATCAGTTGTCTGTGTGCTGTGTTTATCTGCTATTTTCATTATGTCCGACTTGCACCTGTTTGATTGAGCAGGGATTACGCCGCGTATGGGCTTGCTGATGCTATGTATTCCCCATAGCTGGTAATTGTTCCGCTCTGCGGTTTCGTCCAATAAAATTATCCAAAGCAAGGCGTGATGTATAATTATTAGCTTATGTGCGTATCAAGCATATAGGCTTTTTTCTCGCCTAACTTTGGATAATTTGCTATTCATTAT
>JAAYBY010000255.1 GCA_012729935.1 Clostridiaceae bacterium
AACTGCTCCCAGTATGGCACCCAGAACAGCAGCATCAATAGTGGAAATATGAAGCAGGCGCGGAGCCAGCAGAGTGACGGCTATGATTTCCAAGGTTGCTGGCACAAAACTGATCAGGATAGCCGGTCTGCCAACCTTTTTTAGATCTTTCAAATCCAGCGTCAGACCGACTCGTACCAGGATGATGATCATGGCAATTTCGCGAAGGTCAGCCGATACAGATATAATTTCCGGGCTGATTAGATTTAATAAATGAGGTCCTAACAGAATACCGGCCAGAAGCATGCCCAGAAGTCCCGGTATCTTTAATTTCTCGAATATCCCTTTCATGGCAAAGCCGAGCAGAATAATCAGGGCAAAACTGAGCAACATCAAATTTTCCTCCTGTATTCAGATGCAGCAGGCAATAAAAAACTGATGCATCTATGATAATCATAGAAGTCATCAGCAATGAATGCGGTTCGGCTTTTGCCCGGGAGTGCTTCATTCCCTAAGTTTCATCTAATGATAAAACGAGCGGTAATATCTGTCAATCGTTCGTTTGAACTAAAATATTTGATGTAAAAATAATCGATTTATAAAGATTAATAAGACAGCGGTTCATCTCACCGATTGAACAACATCAGGAAATCAGATTATTTATCACCATCGGAACGCAGCGGATCTTTTGAATACGAAACAAACGTTGGTGTTTTTCTTTTGTCTGCCTATTCTGTATAATGCATCCAGGTAACGTTCATAGCGGTTTTCGCTTTTAAGCTCCAGTATAGCTGGATCAGGAAGAATATGATGGATACAAAAGATATTTTAGCAATTGATGTGCATTCCCATTACAACTACGGCAGCTCTTTTGATACGAATACGACCGACATAAACGAAGCCAGTCTCACCCATATCCAAAACATGTACAATGCTGCCAATATTAAACGATCTTTTTTATCTCCCTTTTCTGCTGTCTGTTCATCTCAAAATATCTGTGAGGACAATGCCTATCATTTTGAACTGGCACAGGAACTGGACTGGGTCTATCAATGGGTCGTCATTGACCCTCGAAACAGTGAGACCTTTAAGCAAGCCAGGCAAATGCTGCATCATCCCAAATGCGTCGGCATCAAAATTCACCCGACTTATCATAGCTATTCGATACAGGATTACGCCGCGAAAATATTCTCTTTTGCTGCAGAATTCGGCTCCGTTGTCCTGATGCACCCGGACAAACCAGCCGAAATGCCGGCTATCCTTGATTATTTCCCAGAGGTTAAGTTGATTATTGCGCATCTGGGTTCAATTGAGCACATCGAGGCCATTAAAGACGCAAAGCATGGGAATATTTATACGGACACATCTGGCAATGCCAGTGTTAAAAACAAAATCATCGAATACGCTGTGGAGCAAATTGGATCTGAACATATACTGTTTGGTACGGATAGCTATGCGGCCGGATTTCAGCGCGGACGGATTGAGTATGCGCTCATATCCGACGAAGCGAAGATGAATATACTGCGCAATAATGCCCTCAACCTGTTCCGGAATCAGTTAACTGAAGTCTTGTGACCTGTGATGATTAAACCGGAAAATTCCAAACACATTCTGTGTGAAAATTGCATCATCATGATTGCAGCAAATCAAACCTTTGATCAGCGGTGATCCAGACAATGATCTGGACAGAAACATACTGTCAACGACGATTGTGTTCCATTGTACGTAGGCGAAGAATCGAGAGAGCTGTGAACGTGATGATCAGGACAGCAGTCATTGTTACGCTTAGGGCTAAACTGCTATTCGAAATTTTGCCTGAACTGATGCCTTCTATGACAGCAGTGCCTGTCGATTCGCTGGCCACGACTCCTTGATTTGCTATATCCGACAGACCTTTGCCAAGTGTCTGAGCCTGAATAATAAGACCAGAGGGCAGCCATTTATTGATCGCGAGAAGACTACCGATGCCGTGGATGCCATAACTGATTATCAGTGTTGTAAGGCCGGTCGCAATGGGCTTGCTGGTGAGACTGCCAACCAGAATCAGACAGGCCAGAATGAAAATGAGATACAGGCTATGCAAGAGGCTGGACTGAAGTATTGATGCGTATTTAACTTCGAAGTCGAAGAGCAGACCTGAGTATAGGTAGCTTACGGATGCTGATGCAATCGTTGAAATGGTCATAACGAGGCTGAATACGATCATTTTTGAAAGGACAATGTCGCTGAAACGTTTACCGGAACAAAGGGGAATCACGAGCGTATTGTCTTTTAATTCCTGTGCGACAAGTCCGCATAAGCTGAAAGCTACAATGACGGTTCCCATTTCATAGAGATCACCGAAAAAGCCCTGGAGACTGCCAAACTGGGACATATCGATCATCTGCGCGATCATCTCTTCATCCATACCGGGGAACTGGCTGCTGAAAACCATCGGCAGAATAACCTTTAGCATGAGTGGCGTCAGCAGTCCAAGAAACATGAAGGCTGCGGCAATAATGAGAAAGCGGCTGTTGCGTATGCTGAAGAGAAATTCTTTCCTTATATCTTTTTTCATTATGATCGACCTCCATTGACTTCCTGTATGAAAAGTTCTTCCAGATTGATATGCCTCAGTTTCAGACTGCGTAGCTGAATTGTGTGAAAGGCTAACCAACTGATAATGGAACGAGAGCCAGAATACTCATCATTTACTGTTATGCTCAGCAGCGTTTCGCTTATCTGATCGACTTTCTGAACGTTGGCATCCCGCTGCAATTCCGCCAAAGTGGCTGCATCTATCGCCGAGCCCAGTTCCAGCTCGAAAACCGGTGTGATATCCTGTCGCAGCATTTCGGCCAGAGGCTTCTCCACAATCATACGTCCGTCAGCGATCATACCGACGGTATGGCAGATACGCTCGACATCACTGAGGATATGTGTGGAGAAAATAATGGTTTTGCCCATCTGGTTGAGCTCGAGGATCAGCCGCAGTATATCACTGCGGCCCTCTGGATCAAGCGCAGAAGATGGCTCGTCGAGAATCAGCAGCTCTGGTTCATGCATCAGGATCTGACAAAGACCAAGGCGCTGTTTCATGCCGCGCGAAAAGCCGCCAACCCGTCGATCAGCGACGTCCGCAAGGCCTACCCAACTCAACATTTCGTCTATATCCGTCATTTCTTGACCGCTCCCTTTCTCTGCTGCTTTCACTGACTTGTGGTTTTTACCGTTTGATTTGAGATATTTCAGTGATTCCCGGGCTGTCATCCAGCCAAAAAATGCCGGAGCTTCCGGTAGATATCCGATGGAAAGTTGACCGGGGTGCTTTATGGTGTTGATCGCATGACCGTTGACGATGCAGCTGCCGCTGTCCGGACGTGACAGTCCTGCCATAATGTTCATTGTCGTTGATTTCCCGGCGCCGTTCTTGCCGATAAAACCGTAGATTTCACCGCGTTTAACCTGCAGCGTTACCCCTTGAAGGGCATGGACATCACCGAATGTCTTGTGAAGATTCTTTATGTCGATCATGTATTCGTTCATTTGCAATCCTTCTTTCTGCCAACAATCAGGAACGTGATCGGCCCGATCAGGTTAACGAAGAGACTGATCAGGATCCAAAGCGGCTTATTCAGATTAGACACGCCTTCGCGAACAATCTTCACGATACAGTAAAGTGCCAATCCCAATTGAAGTGCGATCAGCGGAAGAATCATGATCAGTGTTTCCATTGTGATATTCATATTGGTCATTTGTACGTCCCCCTTTCGTTGACTCCATTATGGGAGCCCGGGCGGTCATATGATTAGTTACTCGAGTCATATCTTTGATCATATTTGGGAAAACAGAATCCGGAAAAAGTCGTATAGACCTGTCTATTTCATGTTATCTTGAAGCGATCTCAAACGAACATACCCTTACTTATCAAGCACAAACCTGTAAGGATATGAGACTGTTTTGTCTGACTGACTGATTAATTGAATGATGTTTCAGTTTAGCTGATTCGATAAAACCGTACGCTGCCAATGGCCGGATATAGCGCTCCAGTTGCACTGGTAGTTTATTTCTGTCTGTAGAACCGATAACACTAATTAATCTCTAATTCATGCAACCTGATCACAGCATTGGCACGGTCGTTAACATCAAGTTTAAGATAAATCTGACTGAGATAATTCTTGACTGTACCGACAGTCAGATAAAGCTTCTCCGCAATCTCGCGATTATTTAAACCCTGTAGAAGCAGTCTGACAATATCGAGCTCGCGCTCCGAGAAGATTTCTTTTTGCCTATGTATTTCTTTGCTTGACCGATCATGGCCGATATCTGCATCCTGATTGCTTCCGCTGTTTTCCTTCTCGCCTGCAGAAGGCTGGGTTGTTGTAGCAAGTCTGGCAGTAATCTTAGCTGCGATACGTCCGGGCAAAATGAGATTACCTTGCATGCTGTCTCGCAAAGCCTGTACCAGTTGAGTGCTGCTGATATCCTTCAGCAGATAACCCGCTGCTCCGCCCGTCATAGCATCGATGATATAGTCGTCGTCATCAAAAGTCGTGAGCATGATGACAATTATCTGCGGCCTTTGCTGCTTGATCAGACGAGCCGCTTGAACGCCATCCATGATGGGCATACGAATGTCACTCAGAATAATGTCCGGTTCGAGTGTCTGGGCAAGCTCAGTAAGCTGCTTCCCGTTTACGGCTTCGCCAACGATTTCAATGTCAGCGTAATCCTCGAGCAACGACCTGATTCCTTCGCGGATGATATTCTGATCGTCTGCCAGCAGCACCCTGATTCTATTCATTTCAGCGCCTTGTCCTTTCTGTGATGGACGACATGATTGTCTGAGTCTTAACGCGTTTCATATTCGTCTTCTGAAAACGCTTTTACAGCGCGTTTCTGCCTGCGTCGTTGTCTGCCTGTATACCGGCAGGCAGGACAATAGACAAAGAAAAGCCGTCTTCGCGTTTGCTTTCTGCTTTCATCGTTCCGCCCAGACTCTCCGCTCTGTTTCTGATCGTTGTCAGACCAAATCCGAAAACAATCGTGTCTGTACCGATACCGTCATCGCTGATCGTCAGGTGATACGCGTTGTCAAATTCCTGCAGAAGAATATCGATTGTGCGACTTCTGCCGTGCTTCAGACTGTTGGTCGAGAATTCTTTTACTGCGTTTAACATGA
>JAAYBY010000256.1 GCA_012729935.1 Clostridiaceae bacterium
AGTCAGTTAAGCAGCAGCCTGCGTAAGATCATGACCGATGGAACCAACTCTGTCCGGATCCGTCAAAAACCGGTCCATCACCTGATTGCGACTGATGATCGTCTTTATGCCATAGATGCCACATCAGGCCAGGTTTTCAGCATGAATCCGGACGGTTCTGACGAGGTTGTCCTATTCGAAGGTTTTGCTGCAGAACTGATTTATGACGGACAATTCCTTTTTGTCTGCGGATCCGAAGACCGGACCGGACTGATCCAAATTGATCCGGAAACAGCCACATCAACACGTTTGCTCGAACATCGCGTTACTTCGCTGAACGTGTGCGGAGACTGGCTCTGTTACGCAGACCCTGCCCGTGACCATGCAGTTTTCGCGTATAATCCGCAACAGCAAAAAGAGCGCCAGCTGATCGATTTTCCTGTCACGCGCCCGTTCGTCATACATGATTCATTTCTCTATTATCTCGATACGAGCCGCCAAAACCGGCTCAAGCAACTGGCAATCACTGACGGCCAGGCGGATCCGGATGACTCGGTCTGCATCATCGACGATGTCGTCGATGTATTTGTTGTCTTGCCAGACGCCGCCTTCTATCGCCGCCCGTCAGATGTCCGCATCTATCGTGTGCCGCTTTCAGGTGGTGTGCCTGAACCGTTACCCTGACCCGTTTGATCGGTGTCAGCGGTCAGATGGCCAATATGGATTTCGTTTTATTTCACTGAGCAACCATGTCTGCGGCCCATGTCCCGGATAAACGGCCAGGTCATTTTCTTCTGTCAATTGGCGTTCCTTCGCCATCCGGCCCAGTCGACTCAGCGATGCGACCATTTGAGCTGAATCACCACCCAGATCCGTACGCCCGATTGAACGGCAAAACAACGTATCGCCGCTGAATAATGCGATCGGACGGTTCTCTTCTTCGAGCAGATAGCACACGCTGCCTGCACTATGTCCAGGGGTGTGCCAGACGCATATGCGATATGTCTCATCGAGATCTATGATCTGCTGATCGGTTACATGATTTTCAGCCGGCCTGAAAACGCGGGTCTGGCCAAGAATCATTGACAGATTACGGGACGGATCCGTCAGACAGTCAGCATCATCCTGATGAATCAACAGAGACGCCCCCGTCTGGTCACGCCAGTGATCAGCGGCTGCGATGTGATCAATATGTCCATGTGTCGCCAAAATAAACGCTACCGGCGGGATGGTTCCGATGATCTTTGCCGGGGGAACGGACGGATCAATCAGGATGCTCAATCCTGCCAGCACAACGACATAGGCGACTGACCCCAGAGGCCCTTCGGGAATCGACCTGATATCAGCCACGTACCCGCTCCTCCTCTGTATCAATCCAGATCGTCACAGGGCCGTCATTGGTCAACCGAACCTGCATGTCGGCGGCAAAACGACCCGTTTGAACTGGTATGTGATCAGCGCGCAGATAATCGACCACTTTTTCATAAAGCGGCTTGGCCGTTTCCGGTGCTCCCGAACGAATAAAACTGGGCCGGTTGCCGCGTCTGACTGATCCATAGAGCGTAAACTGGGATACGACAAGAATAGACCCGGCCACATCTTTGACCGAGTCGTTCATCTTGTCGTCTTCATCTGAGAAAATCCGTAAGCGGCTTATCTTCCCGGCGATCCAGGCTGCCTGTGCTTCTGTGTCGTCATCTGATACAGCGAGCAGAACCAGTAGTCCCGGACCGATCCTTGCCAGCTCTTCACCGCTGTCTGTTTCACAAACACTTGCTTCTGTCACCCGTTGAACCAGCGCTCGCATGATTAATAAGCAACCCCCTGCTGATACATCGCCGTGGCGACCTTTTCAAACCCGGCAATGTTTGCGCCCAGCATCAGGTTATCAGGATCACCATATGCTGCGGCAGCCTGGCTGACTGTCTTGTAAATATCGATCATGATCTGCTTGAGCTTGGCGTCGACTTCGTCAAACGACCAGCTGTAGCGCATGCTGTTCTGGCTCATTTCCAGAGCCGATGTGGCCACACCGCCGGCGTTGGCCGCTTTAGCCGGTCCGTAAATCAATTTATTCTTCAGATAGACAACGACCGCTTCAGGTGTCGATGGCATATTGGCACCTTCTCCGATGGCTGTACATCCGTTGGCCACCAGCTTTTCCGCACTGGTCTTGTCTATTTCGTTTTGTGTCGCGCAGGGCAGCGCAATATCGCAGGGAACAGTCCAGATATCAGCGATGACATCGCTGTACTGCGCTTTCGGACGAGCTTCAAGGTAGTCGCGAATACGACCCCGATCCACCAGCTTGATCTGCTTGGCAAGATCCAGGTCAATACCGTCCGGATCATAAATGTAGCCGTCGGAATCACTGAGGGTCACCACTTTAGCGCCCAGTTCTGCCGCTTTTTCCAAAGCAAACAGTGCGACATTTCCGGAACCGGAAATACTGACTACTGAACCGTTGAAGGATCGGTTTTTCGCCTGAAGCGCTTCTTCCATAAAATAGCACAGGCCGTAACCGGTCGCTTCCGTACGTGCCAGAGAGCCACCCCAGGTCAGACCCTTACCGGTCAGAACGCCTGTATGCTGATTGGTCAAACGCTTGTACTGGCCATAAAGATAACCGATTTCACGCGCACCGGTACCGATATCTCCAGCCGGCACATCTGTGTCCGGGCCGATATGACGATAGAGTTCGGTCATGAAGCTTTGACAGAACCGCATGATCTCGCCGTCACTTTTTCCGCGCGGGTTGAAATCAGATCCACCTTTTCCTCCACCGATCGGCAGGCCGGTCAGGGCATTTTTAAATATTTGTTCAAAACCGAGAAATTTGATCACACTGAGATTAACAGACGGATGCAGCCGCAGTCCGCCCTTATAGGGGCCGATCGCACTGTTGAACTGCACGCGGAAACCGCGATTAACCTGAACACGACCTTGATCATCGATCCAGGTTATCCGGAATATGACTTGCCGCTCAGGCTCGACAATCCGGTCGAAAATCCCTGCGCGAACCCATTCGGGATGCTGCTCCGCGACTGGATCCAGGCACTCAAGGACTTCCAGGACAGCCTGATGAAATTCCTGTTCGTTGGGATTGCGTTCGATCATCTGATGATAGGTGCTATTGAGTCTATTCATTGTGCTGCCTCCTGCAGTGTTATTGCCAAAACAATCATTCCTAAAGGTTTCTCAGCAGATCTTCAAGAATCCGCTTTTTCGATTGTATGCAAACACAAAGCAGACGTCAAGCATTTTATGCAAGTTATGTAAAACTTTCTTGCAAATATACGGGAAAAGAATGGTTTTAATCAGCGGACCAGTTCGCGCCAGTCAAGGTCGCCGCGATCAAGAGCCAGTACAAGCACTTCCGCGGTTGCCAGATTTGTCGCCAATGGTATGTTGTGCGTGTCACAGGCTTTGAGCAGTTCATCGGGTGCGTCATAACGCTGCTCCATCGGATCTCTGAGGTATATGACCGCATCTATTTCATTGTAGGAGGCACGAGAGGCGAGTTGCGCACGGCTGCCGGAAATCTCTGTTGAAAG
>JAAYBY010000257.1 GCA_012729935.1 Clostridiaceae bacterium
GCTGGGTACTCAGATGAAATCGACCGGAGAGGTTCTGGCGATGTCGGATACCTTCACGGACGCGCTGACCAAGGCTGTACGAGGATCAGAACTGGGCTTGGAAACACTTGATGCACACTGGCTGACGACAAAAACGACCGGTGAGATACGCCAGATGATCCGTCAGGAGACAGACCAGCGCCTGTTTGTTATCTATGAGGCGATCAAGAGAGGCATCCCAATCGACGAAATCGCCGCAGTGACAAAGATCGACCGCTGGTTTTTGTTTCAGCTGAAGCAGATGAGCGAATTGAAGACAGAACAGCATGATCGAAGCAAATGCTACAAAATGGTGGACACGTGTGGCGGGGAATTTGCCGCCCGGACACCGTATTTCTACGCAACTGGAACCGGATCTGAAAATGAGGTACTGCCGTCGATTCAAAACAGTCTGAAACCCAGGGTGGTTGTTCTCGGCAGCGGTCCGATTCGAATCGGACAGGGAATCGAGTTTGATTATGCCTGTGTTCATTGTATCTGGACCTTGAAAAAGCTTGGTTACGAGACCATCGTCATCAATAACAATCCTTCAACCGTCTCAACGGATTTTGACACAGGTGACAGACTCTATTTTGAACCGCTCTGTTTTGAAGATGTCATGCCTATCATCGAGATTGAAAAGCCCGTCGGTGTGGTTGTAGCGTTTGGCGGAGGGACTTCGCTCAAACTGACCCGCAGACTTTATCAGCACGGTGTGGCTATCCTGGGAACATCAGCTGATAATATCGACAGGTGTGAAGACAGGGAGCGGTTTGACGCGCTGCTGGAGCAACTATCCGTCAAGCGTCCCAAAGGCTTGTCGGTTCAGACAGAACGACAGGCGCTCCTGGCTGCTGAACAACTGGGATATCCGGTACTCATCCGCCCGTCCTATGTTCTGGGTGGTCAGAACATGATCATTGCGTTTTCGCCGGAGGATGTCAGTGAATACATGCAGATCATTCTTCGGACGCGCCAGGATTATCCAATCTTGATCGACAAATATCTCAGCGGTATCGAGTTGGAAGTTGATGCGATCTGTGATGGAACGGATGTCCTGATACCCGGAATCATGGAACATATTGAGCGGACGGGCATCCACTCAGGTGACAGTATTGCAACTTACCCGGCCGTGCACGTTGATGATGATATGGCCCGGCAGCTGTTCGATGTTACGCAGTCAATATGCCTGGCGCTGCCGGTTCTGGGACTGGTTAACATCCAGTATGTTCTGCACCAAAATGACATATACGTCATCGAGGTCAATCCGCGGGCATCCCGTACAGTTCCCTACTTAAGCAAGGTGACAGGAATCCCGATGTGTGAGGTCGCTACGCGTGTGATAACCGGACAGAGCCTGAAGTCACTGGGCTATCAGGCCGGTATTTGTCGAAAACCACCCTATGTGGCGGTCAAAGTACCCGTCTTTTCATTTGAGAAGCTGATCGATGTGGACACCCATCTGGGACCGGAAATGAAATCAACCGGCGAAGTGCTGGGCATCGGCAGGAACCTGCGGGAAGCGCTGGTCAAAGGGCTGATCGCAGCAGGTTACCAGATGAGGAAACAAGGTGGTGTATTGATAACCGTCAGAGACAGTGATAAGGCGGACATGGTGGCTGTGGCCGCCAAACTGGTTCAATGCGGATTTTCGTTATATGCCACATCAGGAACCGCCCGCTTATTAAACGACAGGGGCTTGCTGACCCGGCGTGTCAATAAAATTCACGAAAACTCAGACGATAACACAGCAACACTGCTTGATAGCGGTCAGATCAGTTATATCATCAGCACATCGGAAAAAGGCAGAAATCCCGCGAGCGATGATGTTAGAATTCGTCGCAAAGCCTGTTCAATGGGTATTCCCTGCCTGACGTCAGTTGATACGGCTAATGCTTTGGCTGACAGCTTGTTGTCCGGATTCAGCACAGCAAATATGGCATTAATCAACATCAATCAACTGAGGGATAAACCAATGCAGGTCTCTTTTTCAAAAATGCAGACCTGTGGTAATGATTATATTTATATCGATTGTTTTGCAGACCCGGTCGAAGCACCAGAATCCCTGCCGATTTTTTTGGCTGACAGACATTATGGTGTCGGCAGTGACGGTATCGTTCTGATTTTGCCTTCGGATGTGGCAGACGCAAAAATGCGCGTGTTCAATCGTGATGGCAGCGAAGGCCGAATGGGCGGGAATGCCATCCGGTGCGTCGCTAAATATCTGTATGACCATCGGATGATCGATAAACGAACGATGCGTATCGAAACAGCTAGTGGCATACGTGA
>JAAYBY010000258.1 GCA_012729935.1 Clostridiaceae bacterium
AGAACAACAACGTGCTGAACGCAAAGCTCGACTTTCAGGCATGAAAGATAAAGACGGCGGCAAAAAACAGATCAAGAGCGATAATCCCGTATTGCGGATCATCGTTGTAGCTGTCCTTATTCTTGCCCTGATCGGCACAGGCCTTTGGGCGGCTGTACGAACAGGCCTTCCTCAGCGGCATCTCACAGCTGCCACGATTGGATCGATTGAAGTCAAACCCATCGATGTAAATTATTATTATTACATCACGCTGAACAGTTATGGGATCGACCCCTCGACTCCAGACGGCCAGAATATGCTTCAGTCACCAAGCGGCGATGAAACACATCCGACACTGGAAGCCTATCTGAAAGATACTGCACTGCAAAGTGTGCAGCAGGATGTCATGCTGTCAGAAGAAGCTAAAAAGCAGGGCATTTCAATGACAGAAGATGATCAGGAGATTGTCGACAATTACGTCGCTAATTTTGTATCCGGAGCAACACAACAAGGTCTCACGGTTGACAACTATTTGATTAAGGCATTCGGTCCCGGCATGAATGAATCAGCTTTGCGCATGATAGCAGAGCGTGTGATCCTGGCTGACCGGTACCGCACAGAAAAGCAGGATAGCTTTACCTTCACAGCTGAAGAGCTCGACAAGACATATCAGGAAAATCCTGACACATACGATGTTGTCAACTATCGGCTGTTTGTTTTTGAAACAGAAGCAGATGAAGATGCGACCGAAGCAGAAATAGAGGAAGCAAAAAAGGCAGCCAAGGGCAAGGCCGAGGAAATGCTCGCGAAAATAACGGATGAAGCTTCTTTCCAGGAACAGGCAATCGCCTACGCCAGTAAGGAAGATGCAGTTGCCTATCGAACACGCGACGCCTCACTCTACACAAACCGTCACAAGTCAGCTGTCACCAATGTTGTGCAGAAGACCTGGCTCTTTGATGAAGCGAGAAAAGCTCAGGATAAAGCCGTTCTGGAGTCGTCAACATCGTACTACGTTGTGATGTTCATCGACCGCTTCAAACCGGAGTTTAACAGAATAGATATCCGCCACATCCTGATTTCAGCCAACAAAACCAGCGCATCAAGCGAAGAAATCGCTGAAGCAAAAAGCAAGGCTGAATCTATACTGGCGACCTATCAGGCAGGAGAAAAAACAGAGGAAGCCTTTGCAGAACTTGCCGTCACAAACAGTGCTGACAGCAGCGCATCGCAGGGCGGCCTGTATCAGGATGTATTTCCCGGGCAGATGGTCAAGGAGTTTAATGACTGGTGCTTTGACGCAGCGCGTAAACCTGGAGATACTGATATTGTTCAAACAGATTTCGGGTTCCATATCATGTATTTTGTTGATGAATCCGGTATCGACTGGGAGATCAATGTACAAAATGATCTGAGAAACAAAGAGATGGATACCCTTCTGAGCGAACTGCGCGAAGACTATCCCTACCAGACTCAATCATTCGGGTATCGATTTGTCGGGTAATCATACGTATTATAGTCAGCTGGCAGCAGGGAACAACCACTTATCGACAGGTGTTGTTCTCTGCTGTGTATCTGCGGAATAACAAAAAAATGGCGTCAAACTTCGTTGACACCAATGAGCGTGCGTGTTATTATTTTATAACGCGTCATAAACTGGAGACATATCGTCTGCTCTTTTTATAACAGCGAAAAGACTCCTTCCACGTTCATTATAGCATGTGCTGAGGAGCCGTCAACATTTAGTCAGATATCTTGTAGGAACTGACCAAAAAGGAACTGACCAACATAGCGGCTTTGCCGTAACTTGCGTGAGGTGATCATTAATGGTGCATCCCGTCCAATTGGGAAGAACCGAAAGAATGTCTTATTCCAAAATCAATGAAGTAATCGACATGCCTAACTTGATTGAGATCCAGAAAAACAGTTATCAATGGTTTCTGGATGAAGGTCTGATGGAAGTATTGCGCGATGTTTCGCCGATAACAGATTATTCAGGTGATATAGAACTTTCATTCATTGACAAGGAATTCGATGTTACGAATCCAACGTATTCGATTGAAGAATGTAAAGAGCGGGATGCCAATTTTGCAGCACCGCTCCGCGTCAAAGTACGTCTCCATAATCGGAAAGACGACATTATTAAAGATCAATACATCTATATCGGTGAGTTCCCGATTATGAGTGATAACGGTACGTTTATCATCAATGGTGCTGAACGGGTTATCATCAGCCAGCTCGTCCGCTCGCCGGGTGCTTATTTTGATCTATCATTGGACAAAACAGATAAAGAACTTTATTCATCACAGATTATACCAAATCGTGGTGCCTGGCTTGAATACGAGACAGACAGCAATGATCTGATCTGGGTTCGTGTTGACCGGACCAGAAAATTTCATTTGACCATTCTGCTTCGCTCGCTTGGTTTTGGTACCAATCAGCAGATCGTAGACGCATTCGGTGAAGAAAACAGCCTGATGCAGACAATGCTCAAGGACGGCTGTCAGAACCGCGAAGAAGGCCTTCAAGAGCTATACAAGAAACTGCGTCCAGGAGAACCTGTTTCTGTTGAAGGTGCGGAGACTCTGCTCAACAACATGTTCTTCGATCCGAAACGTTATGACCTGGCAAGGGTCGGAATCTATAAAATCAATAAGAAGTTGTCACTGGCGACGCGCTTGGCCGGACATCGGGCCGCTGCTAATGTCGTGGACGATAATGGCGAACTGCTTGTTGCGGAAAATGAGATCATCACAAAAGACCTGGCCTTCCAGATTCAGGAAGCCGGCATCAATGATGTGCTTGTGTACCCGATGCAGCTTATTGGTAATACCATTCATCAGATGGAGAACAGACTGAAAATTGTCGGAAACAACCGTGTTGATGCGGCCCTGTATATTCGTCGCTTTTTTACTGAAGAAGAGCTTGGTGATTTTGATCCCGTGGCAGCCGGTCTGACAGAAAAAGCCAGAACGGGTGTTCTGAAAGGTCTGATTCTTGAGGCAAAGGCCAGTGAGAATCCGATCGTCGAATTAAAAAAGCAGATCTCGGCACATATTAATGACCTGATGCCCAAACATCTGACAATAGACGACATCATTGCATCGGTCAGCTATCTGATAGGCCTGGAATATGGCATTGGCGACAAAGATGACATCGATCATCTTGGCAACCGACGCATTCGCTCGGTCGGCGAACTGCTGCAAAATCAGGTACGGGTCGGTTTTTCCAGAATGGAACGTGTTGTTCGTGAACGTATGGGTACACTCAGTGACATTGCGACAGCAACACCTCAGATGATCGTGAACACGCGCCCAGTCAGCGCAGCCATAAAAGAGTTCTTCGGATCCAGCCAGCTGTCACAATTCATGGATCAGCCGAATCCACTGGCGGAGCTGACGCATAAACGTCGATTGTCAGCGCTGGGGCCGGGCGGCTTATCCCGTGAACGGGCTAACTTTGAAGTCCGTGACGTTCATTCGTCCCACTATGGCCGGATGTGCCCGATTGAGACGCCGGAAGGACCGAATATCGGTCTGATTAACTCACTCGCAACGTATGCCCGGGTCAATCGTTATGGATTTATAGAAACACCGTATCTTGTTTACGACAAAGAAAAAGCCCTTGTAACGGATGAAGTCCGCTATATGACAGCCGATGAGGAAGATTATTATTACATTGCGCAGGCTAATGAACCCCTGGATGAGCAAGGTCATTTTCTAGACAAGAAAATCATTTGCCGCTATCTCGATAAATTTCTTGAGGTTGAGCCTGCACAGGTTGATCTGATGGACGTATCGCCTAAGCAGCTGGTCTCTGTTGCAACGGCCATGATTCCGTTTCTTGGCAATGACGATGCTAACCGTGCCCTCATGGGATCCAACATGCAGCGTCAGGCCGTGCCGCTGATTAAAACGGAGGCGCCGATCATCGGAACAGGTATGGAATACCGGGCTGCAAAAGATTCCGGTGTCTGTCAGGTTGCCCGACACGACGGTATTGTTGATTTTGTCAG
>JAAYBY010000259.1 GCA_012729935.1 Clostridiaceae bacterium
CTTCTGATTTCAGCCCAGTATGGTTCAAGAATACCAAAATTTGTGATCGCATACTTGCCTGTCCACTCTGCCAGCAAGGGAACCATGGCTACAAGATTAGGATCAGTCTGCGGAACTGTTAATCCCTGAATAGCCGGTGAGTTTCCGGTCAATGAACAGAGCTCAACCTGGAAATCTGTCTCTTTGATGTAATGTCTCATCAATTCTTTTGCTGCACTGATTTTTACAGCATCTTCGTCATTCTTGAATAGAACCATTGTGTTTGCTCCCCAGCTCGCAACACGCATATCCGACGTACCGTCTGCTGTTGGCGCACCAAAGGCTTCAATTTCCGGGCATTTTTCAATGGATCCATCTTCTTCCATTTGCCGCATAACCTGCGCATAATAGAATGGATTCCCATCAATCATCGTGACAACTTTTGAGCTGAAGAAGAGCGGTTCTGTGTCTTCATTTTTGAGTGTCGCTGCACCGGGTGAAGCAATCTCCTCTTGAACGAGTTTGCCAAGCAGATCTACTATCTCAACACATGGAGCCTGATTGGCTATACTTTCTGTATGATCTTCATTAAGCAGGTTTCCTCCATTAGAAAGCATCATGTTGTAATAGCCTATGTCAGATGTCTGAGATCCAGCATAAAGAGCAACACCATAGACACCATCAGCTTTTCCCTTTTCAGCGCACGCTTTGCAAAAATCATAGAAATCGTCATACGACCAACTTTTTTTGTCTTGTGGGAGCAAATCATAGGTGCCAAGGTCTTTTGCTAACGTAGCATTTACTGTTATGAACATCCCATTCATCGCAGCAATAGACAAGATATAGTTCTTTCCATCAACCTTGCCGATTTCAAGCAGACTTGGATAAAACTGTGCTTTGAATTCATTGATCACATCAGAAATATCGACTAAGACATTTTTATTCGGGAGTGAAGCGGTTCTGGCTGTTCCGTCAATGTAAAGATCGGGTGTTGTGCCGGTACCAAGAGCAATCTGCAATTTCTCAGGCCCCCCTCCCAGGTCATCATTTCAACATTGACTTTGACTTCAGGATAGGTTTCATTGAATCCGGCGATCAGATCATCAGTCAGCATGCTTTCGAACTCCTCAGCTAAAGGCATGGACCATAAAGTCAACTCTGCGGAGAGTTCTCCACTTCCGCTTGAAGTGGTTTGTGTAGTTGTTTGACCTGTTGCAGATTCACTCTGACTGGCTGTACCATTTTCGCTGCCATCGGGACTACAGCCACTGACAGCGGTAAGAACCAGAAATAAAACTAAAAATAGCGAAGCGACCTTTTTCATGTTATTCTCCTCCAACAATGAATCGTGTGAAAGGGTTTTCAATTTTATTTGGGTGATGAGTCTCAGGATTCCTTCATGTGGCAAATATAGTCCATTATCTTCCGATGATAAGTTTTCAGCCACCGTCTCATTCGCTCGTCTTACTGAAATGCTGGTGATTTTCTAGCCTTTCGGAATCAGGTGTCGAAACCATGATTGATGAATTTTGTCTGATTTCCCATTCATGAGCTTGATCCACATTTATTCTAGGCCTGTTGAATCGCATCATCAAGGTAATATAATTATTTTTAGTTAATAATATTTATCATAATATTTCTGAACTTTTCTTTAATTATTATCCATTAGCCTGGCATACGATCTGTTTACGACATGGTATAATATCACTGATTCAACTTATTCCGGATCATGTTTTCCGTAATTGTCTAATGACCAGATCAAATATTAACATGTCAGGTTTCGAAGCGCAGAACAATAAAAAATTTCTTCACCAATCGTTGAAGATACTTTTCACGGTGGATCTAAATGCAACCTATGACGAAACTTTGGACGCAAACACCACTAAACAAAAAAATGGCGATCATCTATCTGATGATAACACTTGCTACTTCCTTGATTGTCGGGTTAGTCAGTTATCACTTATCCAAACAGATCATCACGCGATCATCAATTGAAAAATCTCAGGATGCCGTTAAGGCTGTTGCTTCATCAGTCAATACGTTTTTCAACGCAGCTGATAACACGTTTATCAGTATATTTTCTAACCATAATTTGCGAGACTACCTGGAACACACAGAGATGGATAAGGGACATCAAGAACAAGCAAGGCGTGACATATCAGCAGCAGTCAGTTTAGCAAGACAGCTCAATAATTCAGTAATCTATATCAATATCTTTGGCTCTCAGGCGTTCAACTACACCGATTATTACTTTAATTCTGAGACGAATAGAGATTATCATGCATGTGTTTCGTACTATGAGCCATTCGGATTGACTGACGATCGTAAATCGGCGTTGTGGGTTCCCAATCAAAATGCTGTCATCGGTTTATCCAACACACGACTGATTACACTTGTTCGATATACCAGAGATATCTACACGCTGGATATAACAGGCATTATGACAATGGGTGTTTCAGAGGCTTCACTGTGTAAGTTATTCCAGTCATCAAATATGTTTATTGCTGATTCAGATGGCAGTATCCTATCTCACTATGATAAAAAGCTCATCGGGTCAAAGCTGCCATACGCATCAATACGAGAATCGCTCACAAATGATCAAAAAATCGGTACAGTATCATTTCTGACGGATGATCAAGACAGGTTTTTCGCAACCTATTCACAGATTCCTGAAACAGGATGGTATTTGATTTCTATCGAGGACTATTATCAAACGTTTCAGAGTAGCTACCAGTTGAAAAACAGTATCGCTGCCATACTCCTGTCATCAATCTTTATTTCAGCGATCATTTTGATTTTCGTCTCAAAAGCGCTGACCGCTTCTTTAAGTAGACTGCTTGCAACAATGGATCGTGCTATGTCTGGCGATTTATCCGTTAGATTTGATGCAACAAGCAGTGATGATGTCAATAAAATTGGTATCTACCTTAACAAAATGCTCAAACAGATCAGTGAAAATATCGACTATCGTGAAAAAAGCGAGCGCCTAGCCAGGTTATCTGAACTCCGGCTGCTCCAATCTCAGATCAATCCCCATCTGCTTTATAATACATTGGATTCGGTTCATTATCGTCTGGAAACAGCCGATTACCAACAAGCGTCAGACGTCTTGAAAGCAATGAGCCGGTTCTTCAAATTATCACTCAGCCAAGGCGATTATCTGATACCGATTGAAAAAGAGCTCTCACTTGTCCGATATTATCTGGAAATACAAAGAATGTGTAGAGAAAAAAATATAGAGTTAATCATTCACTGCGACTCGTCTTTACTGCAGATGAAAGTTCCGAAGATGATCATTCAGCCAATCGTAGAAAATTCAATCCTACATGGTCTTGGAGATGATCACGCTCACGGCAAAATAATTATCGATGTAGAGAAGTCTAACAATTCAACTGTCGTGATTACCGTTTCGGATGATGGAATCGGTATGACGAATGAGCAGGCTGACAAAATAAACGATGCAATCAATTCTCTTCATAACGGATTCGAGCAAAAGCACTATGGCTTGTGGAATATCAATCATCGCCTTAAAGATGTATTCGGCGATTGCAGCGGTCTGACCATTCAAAGTGAGTTTGGTGAGTATACAAAAACAGTTATCGTAATCTGTAATGTCACAGAACGGGATCAGGAGTAGCATATGTACCAGATACTCATTGCGGATGATGACAGACATATTCGCGAAAGACTGAGAAACAGAATTGATTGGGATGGGTTGGATCTGTATTTATGCGGCGAAGCTGCCGACGGCAACGAAACATTAGCGCTCTTTGAACAGTATTTGCCCAGCATTGTCATTATTGATATTAATATGCCGAATCAGAACGGCCTGGAAGTTGCCCAGGAAATTCTAAATTATGATTCGGAAACAATCATTATCTGTATTACGGGATTCAATGACTTCGACTATGCTCAATCGGCTATAAAGCTGGGCGTCTATGATTTTTTGACAAAGCCGCTTGACATGGATGACATGAAAGCTGTCTTGCGTAAATCAATCGCTCGTCTGGATTCAATCAGGGAAGCACGCCAGAATATTGAAAAACTCAATGAACTGGCAAAGGAGAGTTTGCCGATTCTTCGCAGAACCTTTTTACAAGGCCTGCTTGACAGTGTTTACACGGATGAAAATAAAATTATTGATCGGTTGAAACATCTTCAGCTTGATATCCAATCATCATTTTATGCTGTTGCTATCATCGCACCCAGATTGATGTCCTTTTCACAAGACCAGATCGATCTCAAACTGATGGCTTTGTCACAAACAAGTCTCGAATTAATTCAGGCAGCTGGTTTCAAGTGCTTATCTTTATTCGACAGCTTAAACAATACAATAGCACTGGTTTCCTGGAATAATCCTAAGAGTGCCCAGAAGATTGATGAAATTTTTTCGAATATCCGCAATAAACTGCTTTTCTATTTCAATCTGGACATCTATATTGGAATAGGCAGCGTCGTCAGCCAGTTAACAGAGATCGGTATCTCAACGGCGGATGCCCGGGACGCATTGGATTACAGGCATCTGTTTGCTCAAAACAATATAGTCAATATAAAAAACGTAATCCGTGTTTTTAATAAAACACATACAAATTATTCAGTCGATAAATCCTTTATCATCGCCTGTTTTAAAGACAGAAACATGGCAAAACTGACTGACAGGCTCAAAATTTTAGTATCTAATGTAGCTTTTAGTGCCTCTGGAAATACCGAGAAACTGAAACGGATATTCATTGAGTTAACTGTATTAGTATCGCATATGGCTGCTGATGTCGGGGTTTTCTCTGACACGATCCATAATCTCAGTGATCCATATCTTCACATCTGGAGCATGGAGCGCGTTGACGAAATGATTAACTGGTTTTTGAATCTCTGCCAGAATCTTATCGATGCAATTGAAGATAAGAAAGGCAAACAGACCAATCGGATTATATCGATAGCCAGAGACTACATTAATGAGAATTATGCGAACGTCAATTTAAGTCTCGACTCGATCAGTGACCACGTCGAATTATCTCCAGTTTATTTTTGCCAGCTCTTCCATAGCGAAACGGGTGTTAAGCTGACTGCGTACATTAATCATGTCCGTATCGAACAGGCAAAGCTTCTGTTAAAGAACACCTTGATGAAAATCTACGAAATAGCCGAATCAACCGGATACAGCAATCCGAAATACTTCAATTATATATTTAAGAAACAAACGGGATTATCCCCAAAAGAATTCAGACTCAGTGATGGCAGTTGTGACCTGCAGTCGAACATGTGAATTTAGATTGGCAACGCAATCACTGTTTATTCTGGAAACTTATGCGAAAGTACGCTTCAATCATTCTCTAACCACCCAAACAAAGAGCCCCTTGCGGGGCTCTCATCTTTAACCTTTCGGGGATGATAGTTCGTTCTGTATAAGCGAAATACGGTCATGTGTTGTCTGAAACATATCCTGATACTTGGCCAGCTTGTCGCGCTCTGCCTGCACCACATGAGCCGGTGCTCTCGAGACAAATTGATCATTGCCAAGTTTCGATTCGAGCCGCTTCAGTTCTTGAGTCAGGTTTGCCTCTTCCTTTTTAAGCCGATCAATTTCCTCAGTGAGATCGATCAGATCGCCAAGTGGAAGATAGACTTTCCCGCCGTCAAAAACGGCTGTTACAGCGGTAAGCGGTATCTGCTCATCATCGGATCTTGTTGTCAGAGAAGCGATGCCGGCCAGCCTTTTCAGATAAGGCAGCCCCTCTTCAAAGTACGTTCGCACGTCATCATTTTCCGACACAACAATCAGACTTATTTTTCGCGAAGCGGCTACGTTCATGTTCGTTCGAATATTGCGAATCTCACGTATCGCTTCCATCAGTGCTTTCATGACGCGCTCGTCATGCGGATACTGCTTGCTTTCATCTGAAGTCGGCCAGGTCGAAACCATAATGCTCCCTGACGGGTGGATTAGATGCTGGTATACAGCTTCTGTCACAAAGGGCATAAAGGGATGCAGCAGCTGCATTGCCTCAGACAAAACCTGATTTAAAACAAACTGCGCAGTCAGCCTGCCGCGGCTTCCCTGACTGCCATTCAAGCGCGGTTTACTCATCTCGATGCTCCAGTCACAGAATTCATCCCACAGAAAATTCGTAATTTTGGCCAGAGCAACACCAAATTCATACTTGTCCAGGTTACCTGTCACCTCCGTTTTCAGTGACTGTAGCCTTGACAGAATCCAGCGGTCTTCCAGATTATAATCAGCTTCTGTGATCGCAGCGAAATCCATTTCCTCATCGAAATTCATCACGACAAAACGGAAGGCATTCCAGATCTTATTGATAAAATTACGCCCCGCTTCCAGCTTCTCATACTGAAAGCGCTGGTCACTGCCGGGCGCACTGCCATTGATCAGCGTGTAGCGAAGTGCATCCGCACCGTGCGAATCGATAATTTCCAGCGGATCAATTCCATTTCCGAGTGACTTCGACATTTTTCGACCATCAGCATCACGTATGATGCCATGGATCAGCACCGTATGGAAAGGCACCTGACCCGTATGTTCGAGGCCGGAAAAAATCATGCGCGCCACCCAGAAAAAGATAATATCGTAAGCGGTCACCAGGACACTTGTCGGATAAAACCGTTTGAGGTCCTCTGTCTTTTCAGGCCAGCCTAAAGTTGAAAACGGCCAGAGCGCGGAAGAAAACCAGGTATCGAGCGTGTCTTCATCCTGATGCAGATGATCACTGCCACAGGAAGGGCAGACGGCCGGTGTCGTCCGGGAAACGATAACCTCTCCGCAACCCTGACAATACCAGGCCGGGATCCGATGACCCCACCATAACTGTCGCGAGATACACCAGTCCCGGATATTCTCCATCCAGTTAAAATAGATTTTTTCAAACCGTTCTGGAATAAAACGCGTTTCTTGATTTCTGACCGCTTCAATAGCAGGTTCAGCCAGCGGTTTCATGTTGACGAACCATTGCAGTGATACACGTGGTTCAACGGTTGTCTGGCAGCGATAACAGAGTCCCACATTATGCTGATGCGGTTCAGTTTGGACCAGATAATGTCCTTTTTCCAGATCAGCGACAATCCGCTTTCTTGCTTCATAGCGGTCAAGACCTGTGTAGTCGCCGCCTTCTTCATTGATGTGGGCATCATCAGTCATTACATTGATAACCGGCAGCTGATGCCTTAATCCCACTTCAAAATCATTCGGATCATGTGCCGGTGTAATTTTAACGACGCCGGTGCCATATTCACGATCAACATATTCGTCGGCAATAATCGGGATGCGCTTGCCTACCAGCGGCAAAATGACATCTTTCCCGATCAGGTGCCGATACCGGTCGTCTTCAGGATGAACGGCCACAGCGGTGTCTCCCAGCATGGTTTCTGGACGTGTTGTAGCAAGGACAAGCGCCCCTGTACCGTCAGCAAGAGGATACTTGATGTGCCAGAAATGAGAGTGCTGCTCATCGTATTCCACTTCAGCATCTGAAATCGATGTCAGGCAATGGGGACACCAATTGATAATCCGTTCTCCGCGGTAAATCAGTTTTTTCTCATAAAGACTGACGAACACTTCTGTTACGGCTTTAGAGAGACCCTGATCCATGGTAAACCGTTCTCTTGACCAGTCGCAGGATGATCCCAGGCGTTTCAGCTGCTCAATAATCCGCCCGCCATATTTTTCTTTCCAGGCCCAGGCACGCTCAAGAAAAGCCTCTCTGCCGATCATGTCTTTGGTTAAACCACTTTGCTTCATATCTTCGACAATACGCGCCTCTGTCGCTATGGACGCGTGATCCGTACCAGGCAGCCAAAGTGCAGCGTAGCCCTGCAACCGCTTGAAACGAATCAGCAGATCCTGGAGTGTGTTGTCCAGCGCATGACCCATGTGCAGCTGACCTGTAATATTCGGGGGCGGAATCACAATTGTATAGGGCGGTCTGTCCTCATCTTCAGCCGGTTGGAAATAGCCGTTTGCCAACCATGTCTGATACAACTTTGATTCATGGACAGCCGGATCAAATGTTTTATCAATGGAATCTATTCTGCTCATTTTTATATATCCTCCAAGTAACTGTCAAACGATTTGTTGCTAGTTATAATTCAGGTGCTATGATTTAAAGCCGATGAGGATTAATACAAAACCCGGTGCTGCAATGAGCAATCCGCGCAGTTTCACATCAAGAATCGCTGAATCCCGGCGATGCTTTTCCTTTTCCTCCGGCGTCATGGCCTCGGCCAGATCAGGCGGAACTTCTTTTTTATCTGCCAAACCACGGCGATCAACGATCTTCGGAGCCAGATAGACGACGCATAATCCCACCGCGGCAATTAAAAGTCCGGCAATACGAATGATCAGTTCAACTGTTTTCGACATAGCATACCTCTTCATCATTAAAATAAAAAAGCTTCCATCCAGTAACTGGACGAAAGCCTGACTTCCGTGGTACCACCAGTTTTCCTGCCTTCCGGCAGGCTCTCTTCAGCCGTTACGCGGCCAGACGTCTCTACTCCGGGGCGACCTTCCACAACACTTGCCAACAGGATCTTTCAGCCTTTGAATCCTGATCTCTTTCGGTCGTTCTGCTGTGTACTCCTCCCCTTCATCGTGGAAAGAATACGTTCATATTACCCGCTACACGAATAAATTGCAAGCACCGCTCGCGCTCAATCGTGCATGAGGCTCAGCAAAACTTGTCAAA
>JAAYBY010000260.1 GCA_012729935.1 Clostridiaceae bacterium
GAAATGACAGGTTTCTTTGCTGCATATTTCAAGGTAATGCGAATCATGCCTTGTTTATCATCCGCAATGGATTCGATGCGGTTAATGTAGCCCTCTTCAAGTAAAATCTGGGCAATCGCCAATTTAACTTTCGAAGCCGGGATCTCACAGTGCGTATGTCCGGATGTACCGGCATTGCGGATTCTGGTGAGCATATCAGCTATGGAATCTGTAATCTGCATAGGATTTCCTCCTTCCTGAAGCCGGTCTTACCAGCTGGCCTTACGTACGCCCGGGATCTGGCCTTTATAAGCCAGGTCTCTGAAACAGAGACGGCAGACACCGTATTTACGCAGGTAGGCATGGGGCCGGCCACAGAGTTTGCAGCGGTTATAGACGCGCGTCGAAAACTTCTGTTTGGCTTGCTGTTTTAATATTAACGATTTCTTTGCCATGTTCCGTACCTCCGCTTACTTTCTGAACGGCATACCGAGCAGTTTCAGAAGTTCTCTGGCTTCCTCATCGGTTTCTGCCGTTGTAACGATAATGATATCCATCCCGCGAATTTTGTCGATGCTGTCGTAATCGATTTCCGGGAAAATCAGCTGTTCTTTTGCGCCCATCGCATAGTTGCCATGGCCATCAAAAGAATTCGGATTCACACCTCTGAAATCGCGCACACGCGGCAGTGCGATGCTGATCAGCTTATCGAGAAACTCGTACATTTTTTCACCGCGCAAGGTAACCTTGCAGCCGATGCTCATGCCTTCCCGCAGTTTGAAAGCTGATACTGACTTCTTAGCTTTTGTCACAACAGCTTTCTGTCCGGCAATGGTTGACATGTCACGTACAGCGTTGTCGATGGCTTTGGCATTTTCTTTTGCTTCACCAACACCCATGTTCAAAACGATTTTCTCCAGGCGAGGGATCTGCATCACAGATTTATAGTTGAACGCTTTCTGCAGAGCAGGAGCAGCTTCTTCTCTGTACTTGTCTCTGAGTCTTGACATTATTCTGCCTCCTTCACTGCGGTCAGGTCTTGATCTGGCGAACTGTATCGATCATTTCGCCGCAAGCTTTGCAATACCTGATTTTTTCGCCGTTCTCAAGAATCTTCCGGCCGGTCTTACTCGGCTTCTTACATTTGCTGCAAACCAGCATAACGTTAGAAGCATTGATCGTGCCTTCCTGTGTAATGATACCGCCTGTCTGGTTGCGACCACGCGGTTTCTTATGTTTCGTGACGATATTGACACCTTCAACGATGACGCGGCCTTTGTCGGGATCGACTTCAAGCACTTTGCCCGTCTTACCGGCATCTTTACCTGTCAGCACAAAAACCTTATCGTCCTTTTTGACATGTATTTTTGACATCGAGCCTGTCCCTCCTTACAGAACTTCTGGAGCCAAAGACAGGATTTTCATATAGTCCTTGTCTCTGAGTTCTCTGGCGATGGGCCCAAAAATTCGGGTTCCACGCGGATTTTTATCGTCTCTGATAATGACAGCTGCATTTTCGTCAAATTTGATGTATGAACCATCCGGACGCCGAACACCTTTTTTCGTGCGCACAATAACAGCCCGGACAACTTCACCTTTTTTGACAACACCACCGGGTGTTGCTTCTTTGACAGAGCAGACGATCACATCACCAATATTGGCAGATTTACGCCACGATCCGCCCAGTACCTTGATGCACATGAGTTTTTTGGCACCGGTATTGTCAGCAGATTTTAATATGGTCTGTACCTGGATCATACGGATCTCCTTCCTCGATCAATGCGTTATTTCGCTTTTTCAATGATTTCGACAAGACGCCAGCGTTTGTCTTTGCTCAGGGGTCGAGTTTCCATCACGCGAACCTTGTCACCGATCTTGCAACTGTTGTCTTCATCATGTGCTTTCAGTTTGTAGGTCCGTTTCATGATTTTCTTATACAAAGGATGCCGAACATGCTCTGTAACAGCAACGACTATGGTCTTGTCCATCTTGTCACTGCTGACCAGTCCCACGCGGGTTTTTCTCATATTCCGATCACTCACAGCATTTTCCCCCTTCATTCTTTGATACCCTTCAGCTCACGTTCGCGGAGAATCGTCTTGACTCGTGCGATATCTCTTTTAACGCTCTGAAGCTTCAGGGGATTTTCCAGCTGATTGATGGCGTGCTGAAACCTGAGTTTAAACAATTCTTCCTTCAATTCAGCTAATTCCTGATTCAACTCAGCAATTGATTTTTCGCGAAGATCACTCGGCTTCATGAACGTCACCTTCTTTCTCTCGTGTGACAAACTTGGTCTTGCAGGGTAATTTATGCGATGCAAGCCGCATTGCCTCACGGGCATCTGCTTCTGAGACCCCGCCGATTTCGAAAAGAACTCGTCCCGGTTTTACAACAGCTACCCAGTATTCAGGGGAACCCTTACCAGAACCCATTCGTGTTTCAGCAGGTTTTGTCGTAACAGGTTTGTCCGGAAATATCTTAATCCAGACCTGACCGCCTCGTTTGACGAAACGATTGATAGCCACACGGGATGCTTCAATCTGATTGCTGGTGATCCAGCACGGCTCAAGAGCCTGCAGGCCGAATTCACCATATGTGATCGTGTTACCACGCGTCGCCATTCCGGTCATTCTGCCACGGTGCTGTTTTCTGTATTTAACACGTTTCGGAAGCAACATCAGGACTCGCCTCCTTCCAATTCCTTTACCTTCTTGGGTGCAGGAAAGATTTCACCTTTGTAAATCCATACCTTCACACCAATACGTCCATATGTCGTTTTGGCTTCAGCAAAGCCATAGTCAATATCCGCACGAAGCGTCTGTAGAGGGATGCTGCCCTCGTGATAATGCTCTACCCGGGCTATTTCAGCACCGCCCAGTCGACCGCTGACAGCCGTCTTGATGCCTTTGGCACCCATTTTCATGGCACGTCCCATGGCCTGCTTCATCGCACGTCTGAATGAGACACGTTCCTCAAGCTGACGGGCAATGTTCTCCGAAACCAGCTGGGCATCCGTATCAATGGATTTGATCTCATTGACATTGATGAAAAAATTTCTCTTAAACTGACTGGTCAGCTTTTTCTTGAGGTCTTCAATTCCAGCACCCTGTCGGCCGATGATGATACCGGGTTTGCCTGCAAATATCGAAACCTGTATTTTCTCTTCGCCTTTGCGCTCGATTTCAATTCGGGACACGCCAGCTCTGAAGCATTCTATTTTAATCAGGTCGCGTACTTTCTTATCTTCAATCAGGAATCGGCTAAAATCCTTCTTATCGGCATACCATTTCGTATCCCAGTCTTTGATAACGCCTACGCGCAGTCCATGTGGATTTACCTTCTGGCCCATCTGTCAGCCTCCTTCATTTCTTTTCTTTGAGAACCAAAGTCACATGGCTGGTTCTTTTATGAATTCTTGCCGCGCTGCCACGAGCTCTCGGAATGATGCGCTTAAGCACAGGACCGGGATTGGCATAACAGTCAGCGACGTACAGTTGATCGCGTGAAAGGCTGTTGTTGTTCACCGCGTTGGCCTCTGCTGATTTCAGAAGCTTTGTCAGCACAGGTGAAGCAGCTTTCGGCGTGTATTGCAGAATCGCATACGCTTCATCAAGTGATTTGCCTTTGATCAGATTGACAACGACAGCCACTTTACGAGGTGCGATTCGGATGTTGTAAGCGATGGCACGGCCTTGATCTTTTCCGATACCAAGCACTTTTCTCTCTTTTTTGGTCAAATACCCTTTTCTCTGAAATTTCCGTGCCGATCCAGTGTATTGCTTGAGGATTTCGTCACGGTTTTCAAGCAGGTATTCTTTGCTCATGACTCTCTTTTCCATGAATGGTTTTCCCCTTTCCCTCGGCAGCCTTACTTCGCACCAGAGCTTTTCTCTGATCCAGCGTGGCCCCTGAAGATTCTGGTAGGAGCGAATTCACCCATCTTGTGCCCAACCATTTCCTCGGTTATGTAGACAGGGACATGTTTGCGGCCGTCATGAACAGCAATCGTGTGCCCAACCATCTCCGGAAATACTGTTGATGCCCTGGACCAGGTCTTAATGACCTTCTTTTCATTTTTTTCATTCATCGCTTCGATTTTTTTCATCAGGGCTTCCTGGACGAAAAAACCTTTTTTGACTGATCTACTCATTTCACGCAAGCCTCCACTTAATTAGCTGTTCCTTCTTTTAACAATATACTTGTTAGAAGGTTTCTTGCGGTCTCTGGTTTTCTTGCCAAGTGTCGGGACACCCCAGGGCGTCACAGGACTTGGCATACCGATGGGGGATTTACCCTCACCACCACCATGCGGATGGTCAACCGGATTCATAACAACACCGCGGACAGTGGGCCGGACGCCCATATTGCGTTTACGGCCGGCTTTGCCGATGCTGATGTTTTCATGTTCACTGTTGCCGACAGACCCGATGGTTGCACGACACTGGACACTGACCATACGGACCTCGCCTGACGGCAGTCTGATCTGGGCATAGGAACCTTCGCGCGCCATCAGTTGTGCACTGGCACCCGCTGTGCGCACCATTTGTGCTCCTTTGCCGGGCTTCATTTCGATATTGTGGATGGTCGTACCGACTGGAATCGTTTCGAGCGTCATTGCATTGCCCGCTACAATATCTGAACCCGGTCCGCTCTGAATCGTGTCGCCGACTTTCAGGCCTTCAGGAGCAAGAATGTATGCCTTTTCTCCATCTGCGTATTGAAGCAGGGCAAGATGTGCTGTCCGATTCGGGTCATACTCGATTGCCTTCACAGTCGCGGGTATGCCGTCTTTTTTTCGTTTCCAGTCAATCACACGGATTTTCCGGCGATTGCCGCCGCCGATATGGCGAACCGTGATACGGCCGTAGGAATTGCGCCCGCCTGTCTTTTTTCTCTTTGCCAGTAAATTTTTCTCAGGTGCCTTGGTCGAGATTTCAGAAAAATCGGCCGTTGTCATCTGACGCCTGGCTGGAGAAGTCGGATTGTAGCTTTTAACTGCCATCGTTGTTCACTCCTTCTCTTGCTGGCACGGCTTACTGGCCGAACCCGAATTCCTCGATTGAGGTCTTATACTTACGCGTCTTTTGTGCTTCTTTGCCACCCTTTGTTTTGTATACTTCAGGATGAGGATCCATATTAATCGTGACAACAGCTTTTTTCCAAGCTGATGTCAACCCCTGGTGAACGCCCATCCGCTTGTTTTTTCCGTCGTAGTTGACCGTATTTACCTGAAGCACTTTGACATTGAACAGCTTTTCACAAGCCTGGCGGATCTCCGGTTTCGTTGCGTTTTTAGCTACAACAAACGTGTATTTTCCGACAGCTGCGTCGCTGGTGCTTCGTTCGGTGATGACCGGTCGAATGATAATGTCATGCGCCGATTTCATGATGCGTACACCTCCTGAACCTTCAAGATTGCCTCCTGTGTAACCACACAGGCATCGAACTTGAGGATATCAAAAACATTGATGGTATTGACCAGCGCTGTTTTAACACCTTGCAGATTTCTGGCGGACTTCTCAATGGTTTCTTCACGATTGAGCGTCACCAGAAGTGTTGTCGTGTTTGCGCCGATGTTCTTAAGAATTTCATTCATCCGGCTTGTTTTGATCGCCGGTAGGCTCAGCGTATCAACCACAATCAGTTTATTGTCAGCAACTTTGGCAGACAATGCTGATTTAATCGCCAGACGACGCATTTTCTTTGGCAGCTTTGATGCATAAGAACGCGGTTTGGGGCCAAAGATGATGCCGCCGCCGACATGCTGGGCAGAACGGATCGAACCCTGACGGGCACGGCCTGTTCCTTTTTGACGGTACGGTTTACGACCGCCGCCGCGGACTTCGCTGCGTGTCTTTGTTGAATGTGTACCCTGGCGCTGGTTAGCCAGATATGTGAGGACTGAGCGGTGCAGGACATCCTGATTCGGCTCAATGCCAAATACTGCGTCATCGAGTTCGAGACTGCCTGTCACAGCACCTTCCATATTGTATACGTCAACTTTTGCCATTGCTATGATCCTCCTTTAGGCTGCTTACCTGGCCTTGACAGACGTTGTTATTTCAACAAGTCCGCCTTTGGGTCCGGGAACTGCGCCCTTTACCACCAGGATATTGCGTTCACCGTCAGCCATGACAACCTTGAGGTTTTGCACTGTCACAACGACATTGCCCATCTGACCCGGCATCTTCTTCCCTTTGAAAACACGTGCCGGATCAGTGTTGGCGCCCATGGAACCGACACGGCGATGATACATGGAACCATGTGATTCCGGACCGCCCTTTTGTCCATAGCGTTTGATTGTACCGGCATAACCTTTACCTTTTGAAATACCGTTGATATCAACCTGGTCTCCAGACTGAAACATATCACTGACCTTGATTTCCTGGCCTGGTTCAAATGTTTCATCCGTCTTGAATTCGCGCATGACCTTGCGCGGCTCAACACCGATCTTCTCATACTGACCCTTAACGGGACGGATAACCTTATCCGGACGGACCACACCGTAACCGACCTTGACCGCCTGATAACCGTCAGCATCAAGATTCTTGTTCTGAATGACGACAACCGGCCCGCAATCGATAACGGTTGACGGAATCGCCTGCCCATTCTCATCGAACAGCTGAGTCATTCCGACTTTTCTGCCGATCATGAATTTTGTCATGTCTTCTACCTCCTGGTTATTGGTTCACTGCAAATAGTGAACGTGACCGCTGTAAACATACAGTCGATTTTAAATTACAGTTTAATTTCGATGTTGACACCCGCAGGCATTTCGAGCTTCATAAGGGCTTCAACAGTCTTGGTGTTCGGTGTCAAAACATCGATCAGACGCTTGTGAGTCCGGATCTCGAATTGCTCACGTGAATCTTTGTATTTATGCGGCGAGCGCAGAATGGTTACAATCTCCTTCTCGGTCGGAAGCGGGATCGGCCCTGAAATAACCGCACCTGTGCGCTTGGCAGTCTCAACAATACGCTCGGCACTCTCGTCCAGAATGTTGTGATCGAAAGCCTTCAGTCTGATTCGAATTCTTTGATTTGATGCCATGGGTCAAACCTCCTATGGTTCTTTGGTCAGGTTCACCTGTGCCGGGCGTTTCTTCTATCTTCATCATAAAACCCAGTCATCCGTTTTGTCATCCGGCGCTGGGCACATGCATGAATGCATACGCTGCGTCATCAGGCTTATCCTGTCGCCCGGTCTCGTGTACCGGACTGGCTCTTTTGAAGTTACCCGTTTCCTGGCCGCAGCGGCCTAAACGGCAATCTCCAACGTCTCTGCTTCGATGACTCGCCGACAGAGCCGGCAAAGTCGCGCATGAAGTATCATATAACAGAATATGATCAATTGCAAGCGTTTTTTTGCATTGTGTTGTTTTGCCTTGTTACCTGAATTGAAAAAGTAAAATCTACGGGTATCCAGTCAAGCTATTATGGCGTTGACAGTGCTGTCAACGGTTCAAACCGGTAGCCGCGGGCACGCGCGGCGGTTATCAACTGCGGCAAAATAATCTGATTGGTTTCTGATACAGCATGAAGCAAAAGGATTGATCCTGGATGCAGATTGGCCAGAACCTTTTCAAGGGCTGCCTCAGGTTCCGGTTGAGCATCAGTCAGCCAGTCCCGGTAGGCAAAGCTCCAGAACACCGTGCGGTAGCCTGCCTGGTCCAAAAGCGTCAGCAGACGTTCGCTGTAGCTGCCCTCCGGCGGTCTGATAAACGGCAGCATCTGCTGACCGGTCAAATCAAAGAAGGCACGCTCGACCTGCCTTAACTCATTGAGAGCGACTTCGGGACCTTCTTCTTCAAGCAGTAGAGGAAGATTGGGATGATGCTCGGTATGATTCAGCACAAGATGTCCCTCATCCACCATCCGCTGAACGGTTCTCGGGTTTTTGGCCAAATAGCTGCCTGTAATAAAGAAACTAATGGTCACATCAAAATCGCGGGCGATATCCAGAATCCCGGCTGTCAGATTCTGATACTCATATCCTTCATCCATGGTCAGATACAGTGGTTTACCTTGTGGGTTTTGCTCCTGCCAAAGAGAACGCGTATTCTGGATCAGTGTCTGGACAGAGCCCGGCACGGATGCCGGAACATCTGATCCCGGTGGTTCGGCCGGCATGTAATACCAGCCCGTCTTCGTGTTATCAAGCAGTTCTATATGAGACCAGTCCGGCTGACCGGTCGGCTCCGGTGCTGCACTGGGAAGTGGACCGATGGTAGTAGTCGAAGTTTCTGTCGGTGAAGGAATGGGTGTCGGTACAGCAGTCGGTGTTGGTTCCGGTGTCGGTGAAGCCGTTTGACTCGGCTCCGGCGGCCGGGTTGTCTCGCTGCCGGTCTGCTCCGGGGTTGGTGAGGGTGTTGTCCGGGTCGCATCTGACAGCGTCGTTGTCTGCCCAGGTTCTATAACCAGACAGGCAGATGAATGGAGCATGGCAATAATCAACAGCAGAACAACCGGTATTCTTATGGCTTCACCCGTTTTTTTTACGTGTTTCTTCACACGCGATCACCTCTTCTGTGCGACAGTGATCAATTGGCCGACCTCTCGCTGGCTAAAATGATATTGTTTTGAACAAAAATGGCATTGTAGTTCAATCCCTTCGCTGTCTTCAGCCAGCTGGCTCAGTTCAGTCTGACCCATCGCGATCAGATTTTTCACCATGCGCTCATGGCTGCATGGACAGGCATAGGCGCAAGGTCTTTCCGTGTGGATCTGCAAGGTCTCTCCAAGCAGCAGCCGGAGCATATCCTCCGGTGTCGCACCCTGTTCCAGCAATGTCGTAGTTTCCGGAAACCGCCTGACCTGCTCTTCGAGATATTCGACGATCTTCGTGTCAGCCTCCGGCATGAGTTGAACCATCAATCCGCCTGCGTGTGTGATCCCTTGGGCGGTCATTTTAACGCCCAGGCTGACGATGGACGGAATCTGCTCAGATACAGCCAGATACGAAGCAAGATCTTCAGCTATTTCTCCCGAGACAAGTGCAACTCGGCCGACATAGGGTTCTTTCAGCTGCAGATCACGAATAATCGTCAGAGTCCCTTTACCGACCGCTGCACCCACATCGAGCTTACCGTTCGATCGATGGCCAGTTTCAACAACAGGCTGCTGAACCATGCCGCGAACTGTTGCATTCTGTTCAGCAACAACCGTCAGCCCGCCAAGCGGTCCATCAGCCCGAACGATGGCTGATAGACTGTCTCCCGGTTTGTCAAGATCCTCAGCGAGCATCAGCAGGCCGGTCATCAGCCTGCCCAGTGCCGCAGCAGCAATCGGTGATAGGTTATGCAGCCAAACCGCTTCCTGGCAAACTTGAGTCGAACAGCAGGCAAAAGCCCGCACAGCATGGTCAAAAGCGGTTGCGCGGATGATCTTATCTGTCGTCAATAAATGCTGAACATGATTGTCAGCGGTTTGAGATGAGCACATGGTTATCTCCTTGAGTCGTTTACTGTTTAGGATGGATAAAATCAGTAGTTGATATCGTTACAATAGCATGTTAAACGGGTTTTCGCAAAACATAAAACGTTCGCTCTTCAGGATTCCTCGGCGGGTCCGGCACATAATTCGACTGAACCGTAATCATCTCGAACGATGTCCTGGCTATGGACGCCCTGATCTGTGATTGAGAATAGTATCGCTCCTGAATCATCTCATCAGCTCGCCGATAGCTGCTATCAGGCAGACGGGAAAAAAGCGTTACATGAGATTCGCTGATCTGGCTGGCCTGGTCAAACTGGTTCTGCCAGAAAATCGTATACTCCGTTTGATCATCGAAAAAGAATTCGTCTCCAAGCGTCTGGGACAGGTAGGTACCGGTTAACAGGTCAAAGACCATCAGGCAGCCTGGATTCAGATAATGTGCACAGAGGCTAAAAAGCCGGTCGATCGACTCGATAGACATCAGATGATTCATGGTATCCATCAGGCAGACGATCAAATCAACCGTTCCATACAGTTCAAACGAGGTGATATCCTGCCTCAAAAACAGACAGTCAGATCGATGTCCATCAGTTCGTATTTTGGCAGCTTTTTTTTGTGCTTCATTGAGCATCGGCAGTGATTGATCAATACCGATCGGATCGAAGCCACGCTTTGCCATCTCCAGACTGAAACTGCCGGTTCCGCATCCCAGATCCAAAAGAATCGGCCGGCCGTCTGAGCCGTCTCCCGATCCACCTCTCTGTGAATACTGCCGGTCCAGTGCGCAAATATAATCAGCCCAAAGCGTCCAGTCTTTTGGCTGGTACAGGTCGTAGACTGTCGCCAATGCTCGATACATATCGCTTATTCCAGATTCTCAAGCCACTCGATCGCTGCGGACAGCTGCGTGTCTTGTTCGCGAGTCAGTCGATTTATA
The DNA here is from genome assembly GCA_012729935.1 of Clostridiaceae bacterium. Lineage (GTDB taxonomy): Bacteria > Bacillota > Clostridia > Saccharofermentanales > UBA5734 > JAAYBY01. The sequence continues at coordinate 10,354 of JAAYBY010000260.1, forward strand.
GAGATGCTGCGCGCCTCATCAGGCAATGAAACGGTCTGGTCGGGTTCCAGGCCAACTCCCTCGATGCTAAGACCTTTTGGCAGGTAATATAGAAAATTGGTCAGGTTGATGGCTGAACCGTCGTCCAACGGGATCGTGATCGTTCCGCTGCCCTTGCCAAAGGTCTGTTCACCAATAAGAACGGCCTTTTCGTAGTCGCGCAGGCAGCCGGAAAAAAGCTCGGATGCGCTGGCACTGAATGTATTGACCAGAATGGCATAGCGCATCGTCTCCGGTACGCCCATTTGTTTATCCGAATCCCAGGACACTTCAAACGGCTGACCATCGTCCCGTCCACGAACAGTCGCAAGCGTTGCCCGGGGCAGCAGATAATCAAGCATGTCAATCACTTCCGTCGCCAGTCCGCCGGAATTGTTGCGAAGATCGATCACCAGATGATCCGCACCCTGACTGACCAGATCATCAACGGCTGAAATGAAATTGTCCGAGACATGCTGAGAGAATTCTCTGACCTGCACATAGCCAATCGACTCTTCCAGCATTCTGTGGGCCACACTGGCTGTCGTAATTTTTCTTCGTTCAACCGTAACGGCCACCTGATCATTAAGGGCCGGCCGGTAGAGAACGAGGTCAACAGTTGTCCCCTCAGGACCACGAACCAGCGCAGCGACTGCGTTGATATCATTCAGTTGCGTGACATCTTGCCCATTGACCTCGACGAAAACATCACCGATCAAAATATCAGCCGCTTCAGCCGGACTGTTTTCGATCAGCTCCGTTACTTCGACCAGATTTTCCTTATTGATGGCGACAAAGGCTCCTATCCCGCTGTACTGGCCGCTCATAGACTCTTCGATCTGCTCGTTCTCTTCAGCAGACAGATAGAATGTATATGGATTATCCAGTTCATTTACCAGTCCACGCGTCATCGCCTCAAGCAGCTCTGCATCGCTGAGCTCTTCAAAATAACGTTCGTTGACAGCTCGATAAACGGTCTGCAGTTTTTCCAGAGCAGCTTCCGTATCCGGATCAGGACTGAAGCTGAAACTCAGTCTGTCTGCATCAATCGATCCCTGCTCCGGTTGAGCCAACCGGTGCCAGAGAATAAGGCCGATGCCGGCTGTCATTGAAAATGTCAAAACCATTGTCAGAACAATGGCCAGAACGAGCATACCGCCAGATCGCTTTGATTTGCTTCTGACGGCAGGCTGTTGTTGTCCGGGATCCACATAATGAGGTGTATCAGAATTCATCGTTGTTACCACTTTTCATAAATCAGGTGTCATGATCCACCTGTGTCAGTTCATTCCACATGATCAGCCGGTACACACAAAACGTTGATCATCGGTTGTTTCACCGTATATACGGCAGCGGATTCGTAGTTGAACCGTTAATCCGGACTTCAAAATGAAGGTGAGGGCCGGTTGAGGTTCCTGTCGAGCCACAGGAACCGATCCGATCGCCGCCTTGCACGGCCTGTCCGACTGTGACATGGGTATTTTTCAAATGGGCATACAGCGTCGACAATCCATTTGCGTGAGCGACGATGATGTGGTTGCCATAGCCTGATCCGCCTCTGTTGGAACCTTCAAGTGGATTACTTACCTTTAATACGATTCCGTCGGCAGCTGCGATAATCGGTGCACCATATGTGCCTCCCAGATCAACACCGCTGTGCATCCGATAGACATGATAGACAGGATGCAAACGCATTCCGTATGGCGAGTAGACGGTCCGGTCACCCGGATATGGCCAGAACCAGCCGTTACTGTTCGCATTACTGGCCGGCGGCGGCTCGGGTGTTTGTGTCGGCTGCGGTTTTGACTGTTCGGCTGCCCGGGTTGCTTCAGCTGCCCGCGTTGCTTCCGCCTGAGCGGCACGTGACGCTTCAGCTGCCCGTGTCGCCGTCGCTGCAGCTGTCGCAGCAGCAGCCAGTTCAGCCTCCAGTTTTTTCTGCAGGGTAAATATTTCGTTTTCCAGCCGTTCTGATTCAGCCAGCAGCTCGTCCTCAGCCTGCTCGTATTCTGTCAACTTCACCTGAACCTTGTTCAAGTCCTCCCTGCGGGCGGACGCATCCGCTTCCAACTGTGCCAGCTCCTCTTTTATCTGGGCAACCGTTACGGTCATCGTCTCAGCATATTGTCTCGCAAGATCTTTCTTGAGCGCCGCATCATCTTTGGCGATCTCGAGTTCCTCGAGCATTTGCTCGTCAGAGTCTGCGATAATTTCCATGAACTGCAAGGTAGTGAAAAAACCCTGCAGGCTTTTTGATTCCAGAATGATTTCGAAAATAGAGCGGTTACGGTTTTCAAACATCACCTGAACCCGCTCTGCATATTGCTCCTCTTTGAGTTCCAGTGTTTCTTCCGATTCAAGGTAGGCCGTATAGGCCGCTTCCATTTCACTGACGGCGGCAACAAGCTGTTCTGTTTTTTCGCGGTACAAGTCACGCTGCTCGTCTGTTCGATCATTCAGCCACGCAAGTTCACCTGTTAGTGTATCAGCCTCCTGTTCCAGCTGATTCGAGATCGCAGACAATTCAGCTTTCTCCGCTGCCAGCTGCTCCTGCCTGTTTTTGGCTTCGTTTATTTCCTGCCGGGTCGACTGTGCGGTGACATCGGACGGCCCACACACAAAACAGAAGAAAAAAGCAACGGCAACCAGAAGCGGCAGCCATTGGATGCTGCGATGCTTCTGATGATCGGTTGTAATCAATGTTCGCATCTCGATTCCTCCTCTGCGTTACACAAAGATATGCCGGCGAACGGAAACCGCACTGCCCAGAGAGCCGATACCGATACCGATCAACAGGTAAATCCAGAGCAGCTGTCCGGATACTGCGCCCGGTTCAACCATAGCCAGAATATCGGTCGGCTTGACACCGGACATCAGTGTAGCATACAGACGTTCATAGGCAAACAAGGTGACACCCCAGGCCAACAGCGCACCCGCCAGGCCAACCAGTGCGCCTTCCAGAATATAAGGCACACGAATGTACCAGTTCGTCGCACCAACATATTTCATGATATTGATTTCTTCGCCACGCGAAAAAACAGCAACCCGAACCATATTGGAAATAATGAAAAATGAAATGATGCTCAACACGATGAAAGCAATCAGCGATGCATACTGGACCCAGACAATTGCCTGGCTGAGAAAGCGCATAACCGACTGCTCCAGTGTCACCTTGCGAACACCCGGTAATCCACGGATCTGCGCGCTGAATGATTCGCCTTTGTCCGGATCTGACAGACGAACCATAAAGGTATACGGTATATTCTCAACGGGAAAATCCTCGAATAGATCTTTTGCATCCATGTTTTCCTTAAAGTGCTCGAAGTTCTGCTGTGGGGTATACCGGATCGACTCAAGAACATCTTCATGCTGCTTCAACATTTCTTCAACAGAATCAAGCTGCTCCTCATCGACACCTATTTCCATGGTGATTTCAATCGGCGGCTGTTGTCCGGCTCGTTCCAGAATTTGCTGTGCGTTGATTGAAAAGGCCATAAAGGAACCGATCAATACCAGCATCAGCGAGATGGTTGTTATCGAGGCAATCGTAACCATCGGATGACGGATGATGCTGAATATACTTTCTTTAATTGAATTACCGATCGTAGTCATTCTCATGACTGCACCTCTGACTCAGTAACCGGCTGACTCACAATTTTCGGTTTCTTCGAATCATCCTGTCTGGAATCTTTTAATGTATCTTCTGCTGTTAATGCACCTTCTTCTGTTGTCTGCAGC
>JAAYBY010000261.1 GCA_012729935.1 Clostridiaceae bacterium
ATATAAAAAATATCTCTGACGGCAGCTTACGCTCCAGTACCGGATAATGGCGAAGCAGTCGATTTTCTGTCTGGCTAAAGCAACGAAAGATATCGCGGACGATCGTATGCAGCTTTTCCCTGTTTCTGTCTTTTTCCGTAATTATTTTTTCCCAGTCCCACTGGTCGACGTACACCGAATGAAGATTATCCAGTGTCTCGTCACGGCGAATGGCATTCATGTCCGTGTAAATCCCCTCATCCGGTCTTAATCCATATCTGGCCAGAGCCAGTCTCTTCCATTTAGCCAGCGACTGGACGATTTCCACCCTGGCATCGAGATCCCGGATATCAAAGGATACTGCCCGTTCAATGCCGTTCAGATTATCATTGAGTCCGGTCTCCGGACGAACGAACAAAGGCGCAGACACACGAAGTAAGTTCAATGTATCTGCCAGTTGTGTTTCAAACTGGTCCTTGATCAGTTTAATGGCGGTCTCGGTTTCCCGGACGCCTAGTTTCGACTGATAATCTGATGGAATCAGGACATTTTTCTCGTGCATGATCATAACATTCGCCCTTTCAAAACAACCCATTCGTCCGCTGGCTGTGTCTTTCGCTTTCGATAAAGAAAAATCAGACACAATATGCCAATCGCTATAAACGCCAACTGACTGATGGACACAATCTGCTGAAGAACGGTATCGGACTCGATCAGCGCCGGCAACACACTGCCCGACAGATTAAACGTTACATGAATGACAATCGGAATCCAGATTGATCGCGTCCAGGCATAAAGCAGACCCAGTACAATGCCCGGAAGAATGACATAACTGATTTGGATTGGCTGCATGTGGAACAAGGCAAAAACGAATCCCTGAATCAGAATCGCTCCCCACTCCGGCATGACTTTTCTCAGTTCTCCCTGGACGATTCCCCTGAACAGCAGCTCTTCCGCGACCGGTGTCATAATACCGATACCCAGAATCAACCACAGATAGCCGTTTGCAGGTGTAAACGCTGCGGCTGTTTGAGCATATTCAGTCATCAAGCGGTCGATCCATGCGTTGCTTTCCTGTAAATGTGTCAACAGGCTGAACCACAGATTGATCACGCCAAGGAGACCGATGGTTACGGCCATAGCGGGCAGGATTTCCCTCATCAGAGGCTTTTCCGTCAAGAAATAGCAGGCGTCTTTTTTTCGCTGGAGCCTCAGAAAAATCAAGTATGCGGGAATCAGAAAAACGGATGATATGACCGTGATCAATGGATAATGGTCTGACAGAAGTTGGTTCAGCAGCTCCGCTAGTCGAGCAGGATCGGTTAATATTTCGAGCGGGTTCCCGCCTGCCATCTGGCTGAACATAACAAACAGAAGTACAACGGTTGCCACAATGTTGATGATGACAAGGTGAATAACAAGAAAAAGCGCGGGGATCAGAAAGGTGCGGAGTCGCGGTCTTCTGTGAGGATATATCGGGTCAGACGTATTGATTTCAGGTTGCCTGTCGTAAATGACCGGGGGCTCATACATGGCGGTTTCTCCTTCTACTGACGGATCAGATGCGCTTCATATTTATGGATCAGGCGCTGTGGCCCATAGGATTCTTTTGCTTTACGCAGTCCCGGCACACCCATATCTTCTTCGCGATTGACCCAGATTGCATCAGGAAATGTTTGTTCCATCATCAGCTTATTGATGGCGGCATAGGAACCATCGTAAGCGGGGTCCGCTTTTTCAAAATGGATGACCGCCGTGTCGCCATGGATCAATGAACCCATCGAAAAGGCAATCATCTTGTCGTGGACATAAAGTGCTCCGCCATACACATCAAGTTGGCTCATATGCCTGAAAAGCTGGCGGATTGCCCGATAATCACTCTGACACAAATTCAGACAATCAACATCCTTTTCATCACACCAGTCTTGCACCAGTGCCAGTGCCTGGCGTTCATCATCGGGAAGAAGCTGCCGATATTCGTATTCCGGATAGAGACGGCAGAATCGATTAAAATGGTTCCGCTTTCTGTGCAGTGCTTTGCCTCTCAGACTGCGAAGCGCTTCCGCTTCGTACAAATAATCACTGAAATCAGGATTATAGCTGATTGTCGTCTGATATTTTCTGAGGTGCTGCACCATCGGCAGGTGGCATTCGTCTATATACATCAGCCGAAAAGGCCACCCGTGTGATTGGAAAACCGGCCAGAGTACGTCGATCAAAAGCTCCAGTTTCTCCGGCGATGAGGATCCCAGAGGGAATGTGACATGCGGTGTCGTAAAAATGCCGCCGTTGCTGACCAGCGCTATGCACTCATCATGCTTGATGACTTGATAGTAAAATCCGGCGTTCCATGCTATACGGCTGTTTAGACAATGATCAGATATCTCCGTCCGGCTGTTCTCATAACACTGGCTGTAGGCAGCACTGTCCTCTATGGTAAACAGGCTGCACAATTCACATTGCATACTCTAATCCTCTTAAGACGAAAACCCGGATGCCTCAAAACGTTTAAAAAAATGATTAAAAGCTGCTTCAAGCTCACGTCTGTTTTTGATCGACAAATAATACTGTTCGCCGTTTTCATGTCGCATAGATCGCAGAATTGTCAGCTCGGGATTCTTGTGCTGTCCATCATCCGGCTCGTACGGATACATGACAACATATTCGCGCCCTTTGTACTGAAACGCATCAATAAAGGACATGTAATACTCATGTCCATTATCGATATCAACCAGTACTGCAAGTACACTTTCCTGAGAAGCACGATCGTCGCGAACAACTGGTGTTGGTTTATTCCGCTTCCTCGTCATCCTCTTCATCATCGATTTCTTCTTCCTCACACAGACGGTCGTATGCGGCAAGAACACGTTCGTACTCGTCGTCGTCGAGGCTCATCATGCCTTCTGACCCGTCCTCCATCGTTACGATACGGGTGATTACCATCGATGGGTCCTGATCATCATCTGCTGAAACCAGAACACAATAGTGCTCGTCTTCTAAAGCAAAATCATCGACCAGATGAAACGAATAATCTTCACCTGTCTCCATATCAGTCATCGTGATGATACTCGCTTCTGACATATCACCATCACAGTCGCAACCGCAGCAGCACTCGTCACATCCGCAGTCATCTTCTACCTTATTGCGATCATTTATTTCATGATCTGAATCTTGAATAAACATATTATCCTCCTGAACGTTCTGGATTCAACGTAAAACGATTTGATCAGAACTGACTCAAATTATAGCATATTACAGTTGATCTTTGCGACAACTATCCAGATGCTCCTGAAGAATAACCGTGGCGGCCGCCTGATCAATCTTGTGACGCTGTCGACGGGCTTTTAGCCCCTGCTCATGAAGCTTTCGTGCGGCGATGACCGTCGTGTACCGCTCATCCCGAAACAGAACAGGAATTCCGGTTCGCTGCCTGAGTGTCTGCGCGAAAGCCTCAATCCGATCGATCATGGCCGACTGTCTGCCGTCTGTCCGATTGGGACGGCCCATCACAACTCCGATGACAGCTTCTGATTGAATCAGGTCTGTCAGCTCATCCAGAACGCGTGATTCATCTCTGCCGTTCCAGGTCAGAGTCTTCAAACCACGCGCTAATACGCCAAGCGGATCGCTTACGGCTATGCCGATTCGCACAAGACCGAAATCGATGCCCATCCATTTATTTGATGCTGTCATCATCTGAATCTTATAACCGGCTGATATAGTCTTTGATAATCATCTCCAGCAGTTCGTCACGTTCCAT
>JAAYBY010000262.1 GCA_012729935.1 Clostridiaceae bacterium
CCGGCATCAAGCACGTTTCTGACAGCCTGTTCAACAGCTTCTGCCTCTTCAGTGAGGTTAAAGGAGATGCGAAGCATCATAGCGGCCGATAAAATCGTCGCAAGCGGATTGGCCTTGTTCTGACCGGCCAGATCAGGAGCTGATCCATGAATTGGCTCGTACAGTCCCGGTGCTTTTGGGTCACCGATTGAAGCAGACGGCAGCATACCGATCGATCCGGTCAACATTGCTGCTTCGTCAGAAAGTATATCACCAAATAAATTTCCTGCAACCATAACATCAAACGAATCCGGTCGGCGAATCAGCTGCATGGACGCATTATCCACGTACAGATGATCGAGTACGACATCCGGATAATCAGCCGCGATCGAATTCATGACAGAACGCCAGAGTCGTGAGCTTTCCAGGACATTTGCTTTGTCAATACTGGTCACATGCTTTCTGCGGGTCTGTGCCAGGGCAAATGCTGTTCGTCCGATTCTCTCGATTTCAGATGTTTGATAGCTCATCGTGTCATATGCCTGTTCACCTGCATCATTTTGAATGCGGCCGCTTTTCCCAAAATAGATACCGCCGGTCAGCTCACGGACAAAAACGAGATCAATTCCTTTTCGGGCGATCGTTGGGTGCAGCGGACAGGCTGAAAACAATGATGGATACAAAACAGCCGGGCGCAGATTGGCGTACAGTCCCAAAGCGGAACGCAAACCGAGCAATGCTTTCTCCGGACGCTTGTCGCCAGGCAGCTGGTCCCACTGCGGTCCGCCGACCGCTCCCAGCAGAACAGCATCACTGTTCCGGCAGCCCGCTACGGTAGCGGGTGGCAGCGGCTCTCCTGTCGCGTCGAAGGCAATACCGCCAGCCAGCCATTCTTCGAAAGTAAAATGATGATGATAGATCTGGCCGATGGTTTCCAGAACAGTTCGCGTCGCATTGGTTACTTCCGGTCCAATACCATCGCCAGGGATGACTGCAATTTTAAAATGGGTCATAATGCTCTCCTTGACAGTTGCTTGTTTAATCCTGTTTCAGCGTACCCATCAGTCCGTTTGCCTCGATTATCTTTTGGATAAACGGCGGGAAAGGCTGAGCCTGAAACGTCTCTCCGGTTGTTTCGTTAACAATTCGCCCCGTCGACAAGTCAACACTGATCTGATCTCCTGTGCTGATTGACTGAGCTGCTTCTGCAGATTCGAGAATCGGCAGACCCATGTTGATCGCATTGCGAAAAAAGATCCGCGCAAAACTAGGTGCGATGACACAGCTGATACCGCTCGCCTTGATTGCAACCGGTGCGTGTTCGCGAGACGAACCACATCCGAAATTAGGTCCGGCAACAATGAGATCGCCTTTTGTTACCGTTCGGATAAAATCCGGATCAAGATCCTCCATACAATGTCCAGCCAGGGTATCAGGATCTGACGTGTTCAGATACCGAGCCGGTATGATTACGTCGGTATCGACGTTGGCTCCATACTTAAATGCTTTTCCATGAATATTCATCACGTATTCTCCTTCTCAAACACCAGTCCATCGCAGCAATGGCATTTTAGTCCGGTAATTCATCCGTTCCCGCAACACGACCCAGAACAGCCGACGCGCACGCTACCGGTATGCCGGCCAGATAAACTTCAGATTTCGGGTGGCCCATTCGTCCGACAAAATTGCGGTTGGTCGTTGCTACACAACGCTCACCTGCTGCCAGAATCCCCATGTGTCCGCCCAGACAAGGGCCGCATGTCGGAGCACTGATCACAGCGTTGGCATCAGCAAAAACGGCAAGCAGTCCTTCTTCAAGAGCCTGCCGATAGACACGCTGTGATCCGGGAAGAATAATCAGACGCACACCTTTGGCAACCGTTCTGCCCTTAAGCCAGCGTGCTGCCAGCCGCATGTCCTCGAGACGTCCGTTTGTGCAGGATCCGATGACAACCTGATCAATGGGAATAGCCTCGAATGTACCCGTTTCACGTGTATTTTCAGGCAAGTGCGGAAATGCCACCGTCTGGCGAAGCTGTGCCAGATCGATTGTGATCGTCTGCCGGTAGACAGCATCTTCATCAGCCTGATGAATCGTGTAGTTTTGTTCAGCATATCGCTGAGGCGCGTACTGCTTCAGGTAATCCACTGTCTTTGCATCGACAGGGAAAATGCCGTTCTTAGCACCTGCTTCGATCGCCATATTGCAGATGGTCAGACGTTCAGCCATACTCAAAACCTCTGTTCCGGGGCCAGCAAATTCCAGGGATTGATACAGCGCACCATCAACACCGATTTGTCCAATCAGATGAAGCACGACATCTTTGCCGGTCACCCCTTCAGCCAGTTGGCCTGTCAGGTATACACGAATCGCATCCGGCACGCGAAACCAGGTTTTTCCGGTTGCCATCGCATACGCCAGGTCCGTACTGCCAACGCCGGTCGCAAAAGCACCGAGCGCGCCATAGGTACAGGTATGCGAATCAGCACCAATGATGGCATCTCCTGGAGCGACCAGTCCGTTTTCCGGCAGAATCACATGCTCTACGCCCATTCCGGGTTCACCCTGCTCATAGTAATGGTCCAGATCGTGTGATTTGGCGAACCGGCGCATTTTCGCGCAATGTTCTGCCGATTGAATATCCTTGTTCGGCGTAAAATGATCAGGAACCAGCACAACTTTATTCGGATCGAATACTGTCTCCAGACCGGCCTCCTCGAAAATCCGAATGGCCGGGGGGGTCGTCACATCATTGCCGAGAACAAGATCCAGATGCGCTTCAATCAGTTCGCCCGGCTGAACCGTTACTTTGCCGGCATGAGCCGCCAGAATTTTCTGTGTCATTGTCATTCCCATCGTTTAATCCTCCCATGCCAGCTGGCGGCGCATCAGCTGATATTCCAAAGAATCAACCAGCGCCTGCCAGGATGCTTCCAATATGTCGTTTGAAACACCGACCGTATTCCAGATTTGACGGCCGTCTGTTGATTCAATCAGGGTTCGTACCTGAGATGCCGTTGCTTCAGCTGTCAAAACACGTACCTTATAGTCTGTAAGCCGGACATGCGTCAGTTCCGGATAAAAGACCTGCATAGCCCGTTTTAATGCCTGATCCATGGCGTTAACAGGACCTTCACCTTCAGCAGCAGTCGCTTCACCAACGCCATCGACAAATATTTTAATAAAGGCATACGCACTGACCGTACCGGACCGCGGTTGTTCACTGGCTATACGCAGCTTTTCAAGTTTGAAGAAAGGCTGATACAATCCGAGCTCTTTGCAGATCAACAAAGCGAGTGACGCTTCAGCGCCCTCATACTGGTATCCCTGATGTTCCATTTCCTTCAGCTTCTGCAGCACCTGTCCCACTTCCGGTGCATCACGTCCGATATCCGGCTTTACCTTGCGAATAATATCGAGAACTGCTGAACGTCCGGACACTTCAGATAGCAGGAAGCGCCTGTTATTGCCGACCGTTCTCGGGTCGATATGTTCGAATGTGATCGGATTCTTTTTGACACCATCCACATGCATGCCGCCTTTATGCGAAAACGCGGACAGACCGACATACGGTTCACCGTTCGGCAGTGTCAGATTAGCAACATCCGCCATTTTTCTTGTTAGCGGTGTCAACTGGTCAAGGCGGTCCTCAGGAATGCATGAGATATCATACTTCAACTGAAGATTGGCGATGATCGTCGATAGATTGGCATTTCCGCAGCGTTCGCCAATACCGTTCAGGGTTCCCTGGACATGGCTGGCTCCGGCCAGTACCCCGGCAATGGAATTAGCAACAGCCAAACCGGCGTCATTATGGCAGTGAATGCCCACACGGACGTCTGTCAGCGTGTCAACGGCTTTTCTTGTTTTTTCGCTGATCAGTTCCGGCATGCTGGCTCCGTTTGTATCACACAGACAGACAACCGATGCACCGCCTTCACATGCGGCCTCCAGGCAGCGAAGCGCATATTCTTCATTTGCCAGGCTGGCCTCAAAGTAGTGCTCCGCATCAAAAATCACCTCGCGGCCCTGACTGCAACACCAGGCAACCGATTCCCGGATCATGGCGATGTTTTCTTTATGCGAACATTTCAGGATATCACGGACTTCCAGATCCCAGACTTTTCCGAAAAGAACGATAACCGGTGTTCCGGCATCTAGCAGATCGCGAAGACCTGGATCCTGCGCGACATCCGTGTGTTTACGTCTGGTGCTGCCAAACGCGGCCAGCAGACTCTGATCCATTTTGGGTGGTTCTGTTTGAAACCGGTTGTAGAACGCCCGGTCCTTCGGGTTAGAACCGGGGTTTCCGGCTTCAATATAACGTACGCCTAAAGCAGCCAACGTCTCAACAACCTGGAATTTGTCATTTACCGAAAAAGAAATGCCCTCGGCCTGGGCGCCATCCCGCAATGTTGTATCTAGAATTTCAACGCTTCTTCTGCTCATTTTTTCCACCTCGAGTCAATTCTGATCTTTCAGTACACGCTGTATATTGAATAAACCTTAAGAAATCGGCTCATCTTAACAAACCTGCTGCTTATACCATACAGGATAGGACTTGTCTGACCCGTTTACAAGCACATTCACCGCTCTTTTTCTTAACGGTTTATGCCGTTCTGGATGTTTATTTGTTTCCTGAATTTATTTAGAACAAACGGCCAATGCAGCTTCATACCCGGCGCATCTGCCTGATGACCAGGCCCATTGGAGATTATATCCGCCGCAATCTCCATCAACATCCAGTACCTCACCGGCTGCATAGAGCCCGGGAATCAATGTCGACTCCAATGTCTCAGGATTGAAAAAAGCTGCTGAAAGGCCTCCTGCTGTTACCTGTGCCTCTCGCCATCCACGCGTTCCTGTTACCGTCAAACACTCGTTTTTGACAGCCCGTGCCAGACGGTCGAGGTGGTCATCACTGATCGATCCGGCTTGGCTGGCAAGCGAAATACCCAGGATCTTCTTAGTCAGCATCTGACCAATTTTTTTATGCAGCAGCCCCGTCCAGAGATGTTCGAGTGGCCGTTCAGGATTCTGGTTGCGACGTTCCGTGAGCCAGCCAATAATTGCCTGTTCATCAAGGCCGGGCAGAAAATCGATTCTGATCGTCAAGCCGTTTGGTTTGTCAGAATTCAGGACCTGCTGGACACCGCGTGACAACTGAAGGATAGGCGGCCCGGACAAGCCGTAATTTGTGAAGAGAATTTCTCCTGTTTCACATCGCAAAGGGCGGTTCTGCCATTCAAGCGTTGCGGTTCCTTCTATGCGAATGCCTTCAAGACCTTTCACATCTTCCTTCTGCGTGCAAATCTGAACCAATGCCGGAAATGGCTGAATGATCGGGTGCCCCAGTGCCTGCGCAAGCAGGTATCCGGACCCGTCACAACCGAACGCCGGTGCAGCAAGCCCGCCTGTTGCCAGAATGGCAGTATGTGCGCGAATGGTCGTCCCGTCTGCGGTGAAAATCCGAAACCCCTGCTGCTCTCTCTTCACATGTGTAACCGGCTTTTCTGTCAGCACAGAAACCGGCAGCTGCTCAATTTTTAAGCGCAGGATATCCAGCACCGCGGCTGCCTGATAACTATAAGGGAAAACACGGCCATCATCATCGATACGGCAGAAAAGCCCGAGACTCCGGAACCAGTCCAGCGTCTTCGGACCATCGAATCGTCTGAGAATCTGGTTCGGGACGATCTGTTCCGTACTGTGATAATCAGAATCAGTCAGTGGTACATGCGACAAATTACAGCGGCCATTGCCGGTAGCAAGGATTTTTCTGCCCACCCGATTCTGGCTTTCCAGCAGAACAACCGGGTAACTGCCTGAATCGTGTGCCAATGTCGTCTGTCCGGCAAAATATTGGCCTGCTTCGATTGCTGCGGCAAGTCCCGCAGCACCTCCGCCGATAATCACTACCGGTATAATCGCCTGGCTGATTTGCGGATCAACCGACATCTGACGTACCTCGTTCGTTTAGAATAAGACACCGTTCCAGCTTACTTTTGCTTTCCAGGGCAAGGTGAAAGCGGCGCTGCAGTTCGTCGCCTAATGCCATGAGATCCCGCGCATCGCCCTCTTTTAGTTCCAATTCCAGTTCAGAAACGGGTTTCTGCTGCTGATCCGCGATCAGAAATCCCTGATCAATAGCCAACTCCATCAAAGTATCTCCAAAGCCGATATCACAGGCAATCCTGGTAAAAGTCACGCGGCACAACTCACATAACGGTTTACCGGCAATTTGCCGCAGCCAGTCAAAGAGTAAATCATCCGGATCGCCTTCACTGACGGCTGTCCGCATAAACCAGTCAGTATCAAATCCCTTATGAGGATCGTCAAGCCAGTCAGACTGTTCGGGCGGAAGAACTGCAGACCACTCCATTCGCTGATGCAGTCCACTGTTTGAGGTGGAACCAGCTTTGATGGTTACAATCTGCACATCATTCTCCTGCCTCATTCTCAGTGACACATTTTGGTTTCTCAGCTGAGCATCCGATGTGTCAAAATACCGGCTATCCATCTCAATAACCCGAACGGATCCCGGCATGCACAAAGCGGACAGCCAGGTATCTTCCAGCATCTGTTCCGGATGCTCCATATGATTCGTGTTTAATTTAATTTCAGTTTCCATCTCATCATGCCTCTTGAAGAATACCGGTTAACTCATCCAGCCGGTCCGAAAATTCCTGCATCGCAAGGTCAACCGGTTCCGGACCTGATAAATCAACGCCGGTTTTTGCCAGCAGGTTTAGCGGATAATCCGATCCGCCGGACGAAAGAAATGCCAGATAGCGGTCCAC
>JAAYBY010000263.1 GCA_012729935.1 Clostridiaceae bacterium
GGCAGGCGCGTCGAAATCAGTTATCAGTCGGCCGGCAAATGCTGTTGAATAAGGCTCAATATCAGAATCAGAATAAAATCTGGGAGAAAGAGGAAATCGGCCGCACCGCCCTTGGTGAACTGGTCCATGATCTGCTCGACGATGAAGAACGGGATCAGACACAAACAACACGTAAGCGCGCCACAGAAAGAATCACTGAAACGCTGACTGAAACGACCGGGAGCGGAACGCACGCAACAAATCAACAAGGACAGCAGGAGCCACCGAAGAATGCGGGTGAACAACCCACTTATCAGGAGACTCATCGTGAAACGAATCGTGAAACAACGGGCAGTGGATCTGCTGATCCGTCCGGCACACAGATAACCAATCAGGAAATGAACCGTGAAACAAACCGTGAAACAACCGGCAGCGGATCTCCTGATCCATCCGGGACACAGGAAGCCAATCAGGAAACGAACAGTGAGACAAACCGTGAAACAACCGGCAGCGGACCAACTGCATCGAGTGGAAGTCAGCAAGTAGGAAACGGCTGGTAGATCGATGCACAAAAAATCAAGCGACTGCTGATCAGCAAATAAAAGGATCCGTCCAGACTCGATTGTGAGCAGCGGATCCTCTTTTTTGATGTCTGTTGAGATGATTATTCAGAAGCGTAGTTGTCGAAATAGCCTTGAATCAGGACAATAGGCGTCCCCTTATCTCCGCTGCCGCTGATCAAATCACACAGAGATCCTAGAAGATCAGTCATTTTTCGCGGTGTCGTGCCAAGAGAATCTGCCTGGCCGACCAGATTGCCGTCTTTGGCTTTAATTCGTTGGCGAACCGCCTGTGCAGCCTGGTCAGATGTCAGATCGGCCAGCTCATTATCAACCAGATATTTCATTTTAATTTCATTTGGCAGACCATCCAACCCTGGTGTGTATCCGGGTGAGACAACGGGATCTGCAAGCTCCCAGATTTTCCCTTGTGGATCCTTGAAAGCTCCGTCACCATAAATCATGACTTCGATCTGTCTGCCGGTTTTTTCTTTCAATTCAGCCTGTACACGTGTCACAAAAGATTTACAGTCTCGGGGAAACAGCTTTAGCCGAGATTCACCCGCCTGGTTAGAACCAAGAAGACCATAATCCGGGTTATGACCACTGCCGTTGACCGGCTCATTCAACAGATCATCCAATCCGATCGCGGTTTCCGCCCCTGCCTGTATCAATTGACGCTTGATACGATGTCGATCATGGATGTTCGCGATGAGCACATGTTTGGAAAATTGCAGAGCAGCACGGCAATCATTGGCCAGCGCAATTGTTATGTTGTTGTTCGTTCCGCATGTTTTGTATAAATCAAGATAATCAAGGCCTGTAAAGGGATGCTTGAAACCGTGCCCGAACAGTGAACGGAACTGCTCTTCTGTCAATACATCATGATGCGGGTTCAATCCTGAGTTCATGAGCTGATCAACATCCATCAACTGATTGCCAACTTCATCACTCGGATAGCTCAGCATAACCGTTATTTTCTTGCCCGTAAGAGCTAGACCCTTTAAAATCAGCGAAAATCGATTTCGGCTGAGGATTGGAAATAAAACGACAAAATCGCCTGGCAACTGTCTGGCAGCGTCAGTGGCAACTGCTTCAAGCGAAGCGTAATTCCCTTGTGCTCTGGCAAGTAGTGATTCTGTCACGCCGATCACATCATGATCGCGTAATTGAAACTCATTCTGCTGTTGTGCTTCTATTACTGAAGATACGACAACCTGAACAAGATCGTCTCCTTCACGAACGATCGGTGCACGGATCCCAAAGGCAGATGTTCCAATAAATCTATGGGCAATCATCAATACTCCTCCTGTTTCTCGATCATGCCATCCGGCAAAAGCGAGTCATACACTATCATCCTATCTTTTTTCGAGACAGCTCGCAAGACATCGCTCTGCATGTCAGCAAACTCACATCATTAATGTGGCTGTTTTCTGCTTTTTTAAAGATTCGTATTTGCCAGTGCCAGGCCAATCGGCGCTCGAATGACAAGATCTGCCCGGTGATTAAGCGCTGTCTTGTTTTGATTGATCAGAATTATTTTACCATTTCGAAAATAATCAATGAGTCCGGCAGCCGGATAGACCGTCAGCGAAGTGCCACCGATGATCAATAGGTCAGCCTGCTGTAGAGCCGCGATCGCCCGAAACAGTACAGAGTTGTCAAGAGATTCACCATAGAGGACAACATCCGGTTTGATCATTCCGCCGCAGCTGCACATTGGTATTTGACGAGTCGATGTGACGACTGACAAGTCATAGGTCTTGCCACATTGCATGCAGTTGTTTCGATGAACCGATCCGTGCAGTTCGAGAACATGATGGCTGCCGGCTAGTTGATGCAGGCCATCGATGTTCTGCGTTATGACTGCGATCAGCTGCCCTGTCTGTTCCAGTTGAGCCAGACGCATATGGGCGGGATTGGGTCTAGCTTGCGGGTGAAGAATTACGGAGCGATAGAACTGGAAAAACAAATCCGGATTCTCAATAAAGAACGCATGCGAGAGCATAACTTCAGCAGTGTGCGGGTAGTCTTGGCGAATATTGTTATCCCGGTAAAGTCCTTGAGCACTCCGGAAATCAGGAATACCACTCTCCGTCGAAACGCCGGCACCACCAAAAAAGACAATCCGACTTGATGCTGTGATCAGTCTCTCTAATTCCATTTTGTCTTTGATATCCATGGGTTGATGGAGCCTCCCTTCCGTTTCATTTTTAGAATAATCGATTGATTAAAAAAATATATACAATATAATAACGATTACAATTATAATAACAGTGTAACAGCATTTATGAACATTTGTGCGCCAAACAGCGACGAAAGGAGCTCTTTATGCAATTTTTCCTACAATACCTCATCACGCTGGTCGTCTTCACCATAATTGATCTGGTTTGGCTGGTGTTCATCTCCAGAAAGCTGTACCAGGAAAAAATAGGTCACTTGATGGCAAAGAAAGTTAATCTGGCGGCGGCTGTGGTTTTCTACCTTCTCTATATCTTCGCGCTGGTCTTTTTTGTTGTCAATCCGGCTGCAGAGATCGGCTCTGTAGCAAATGCTCTGGGCGTGGGTGCACTTTTCGGCCTGGTAGCTTATGCAACCTATGATCTGACAAACCTCGCCACATTGAAGGATTGGCCGGTTTCAGTCACCATCATCGATCTGATTTGGGGAACGTTTGTTACAAGCACGACATGCGCTGCCGCAACATGGCTCAGCGGGGTTCTTTTATGAGTTCAACCATATCAAACAGTCTGCTGTATCAGGCTATTCTATTTGGTGCAGACTGCGTTAGAGAAAAGAAGGAAGAACTGAACCGAATCAATGTCTTTCCTGTCGTTGATAACGATACCGGCAGCAACCTGGCACACACCATGCTTCATATTATCAATCAGTCAAAGCTGCATGAATGGATTCGTTCGACGCTGCGTGATATCGCACATGTTGCCCTGATCGGAGCCAGAGGTAATTCCGGCGCTATTTTTTCTCAGTATCTCAGCGGCTTTTATGCGCGCAGCCTGGAAAAAAGTGAAATCGCCATCCATGAACTGAGTCAGTACTTTGAGGAAGCATACACACGGGCGTATCAGGCGCTGGAAAAACCGGTTGAAGGAACGATACTGACCTTAATGCGCGCCTGGTCAGCCAGCTTAAAAGAATCACTGCATGAAAGCAAACCGTTTATGGACCATTTTGATGCCGCATTAGCAAACATCAAAACCTCCCTTGAGGAAACGAGAACCACATTAAAGGAAAACAGACAGCTTGGCGTCGTCGATGCAGGTGCACTGGCCTTCTATTACTTTATTGAAGGATTTGTGCAGGTCATGACCGGACGGAAATCAGGTTTCATTCAACCGGAAAGAACAATACTGACCGCTGTGTTGGAAGACCATATTCATCATTTTGCCGAAACAGCTGAAATCCCTTACCGCTACTGTACCGAAATTTTGTTCGAGAGCGATCGTATTGACATCGAGGTATTGAAATCAACATGTAAATCATTAGGCGATTCGCTCTTGATATCATCTGCAGATAATCTCCACCGCATCCACATTCATACCAACGAGCCCTGGAAAATAGTTCACCTGACAGCTGAGTATGGGCAGATTATTGAACAGAAAGCTGACGACATGGTGATGCAAAATCTGCTGGCCGGACCCTTTGAGAAGAAGACGGCCTGTGTAACCGACTCCATCGCAGATTTACCGCAATCCTATCTTTTTGAAAAACAAGTCCATCAGATACCGCTGAATGTCATGATAGAGGATGTCACATATCTGGACAAGCGGACGATCGATCGTTCTTTCTTATACGATCATCTTGATCAGGCTTCCTCCGCACAATTAAATGTGGAACAGATCATTCAATTTCTGGAACCGATTCTGGCTCATTATGAAAACGTGGTGATTCTGACCGTGTCATCTGAGATGAGCGGAACACATCAGCGATTCAAGGAAGCACTGAAGAGACTGGATCCGAATGGTTCGAAAACAGCATTGATAGATACACTGGTCAATTCCGGGGCCCAGGGACTTCTCGTTCGCCGCGCTGTTCAAATGATCGAAGATGGCTTGCCTTTCAGTCAACTGGTCATGCGGTTAGAAGACTTGAAGAGGCGGGCAAAAATACTGGTTAGCGTTTTAGATATTGAACCGATGGCACGTTCCGGCCGGGTTAGCGAAAAAATCGGCGATCTGCTGATCAAGTTGAAATTCAAACCGCTTGTCACAATTGATCGCCAAGGAAAAGGCACTATACGCGGGATCGCATTTTCCGACCGGAAGAATTGGAAAAATTTGATTCGAGCGATCCGAAGAAAGGATATTGAGGAGTATTCAATTGTTCACGCGGACAGCGAGGAAAAGGCACTTCAGCTTAAAGAGGAAATGATTCGTATGACTGGAAAAGAACCGTTGTATATCACGGATATTTCTTCTGTTGTAACGCTTTTTGCAGGTAAAGGAAGTATTGCTGCCGCATTTATCGAATCTGATAAAAAGAACGAGGGGGATTCATCATGCAATACCTGATATTAGGCGTTATTTTACTGGCATTCTTTTTTCTGACTTTTCTGGTTGCCCAGCGCATTAAAAATAACGGTTTGATTGATGTCATCTGGGGTATTGGCTTTATCGTGACAGCCATCACATCATATATCCTCGGCCAACCCAGCGGCATTGCACCGATTATCATGGTAGTCTGCGTGCTGATCTGGGGCAGTCGGCTGTCCTATTATCTGATTCGTCGCAATGTCGGCAAGCCGGAGGATTTCCGATACAAAAAAATGCGCGACACGTGGAATCCCCAAACATTCTATGTGCGGATGTTTATCCAGATCTATCTGCTCCAGTTTGTTTTAAATTACATCATCAACCTGCCGGTTATTGTGACCAATCTGGAAGGTTCTGTAGTCTTCGGGTGGGTGTTCGCAGCTGGTCTTGTGCTCTGGATCATCGGCTTTATTTTTGAAGCGGTTGGTGATTATCAGCTAAAACGGTTTAAGGCTAAAAGCTCCAGCAAAGGAAAGCTCATAACAACCGGATTATGGCGCTATACAAGGCATCCTAATTATTTCGGTGAAGCAGTCCAGTGGTGGGGGATTTTCATCATGGCTTTAAGCGGCAACACTCGATTCTGGTTGATCATCAGCCCGATCGTGATTACATTTTTTCTGGTTTTCGTATCGGGCGTCCCTATGTTGGAAAAGAAATATGCCGGACGAGCAGATTGGGAAGCCTACAAAAAGAAGACCCCTATGTTCATTCCCTGGATTCCGAAGAAGATTTAACATCGCGCGATTTACCGATTGTCCGTTCATTGCCCTGCACCAACCGACGAATGTTATCCCGATGGACTGCAACAACAAGAATCGAATAGAGGATCGTGAAACACAAGGGGTAAATAATCGATTCATGTTTAATCAGCCGAACAACGATTGTAGCAAGGGGCAGCGCACAAGCGCAGCATAATGAGACGACGGAAATTTTCCGGGATAAGACAAAAACGCAAATCGCCAGGAGAACCAGAAAAACAAAAACAGGTGGATCAACCAGCGCGATAACGCCTACAGCCGGCATAACGGCCTTACCGCCTTTAAATGCAAAAAACAGCGGAAAAACGTGTCCGATCAGGACAAAAAAGCCTGCCAGATAACCGGGATCGAAGGGCAGACTGTTTCCGGACAGATCCGTCAACAAACGGGCTATCAATACAGCGATCACCGCTTTGAGCAGATCGCCGCCAGCAGTCAGGATACCGGCCTTGCGGCCGTAAGCGATCCAGATGTTCGTCGTGCCGGCATTACCGCTCCCCGTCTTGCGGATGTCTTCCCGACGCAACAGGCGGGAAACCAATATGGCGCTGTTGATGCTGCCAATTAAATAGGCAACAATGGCCAGCAAAGCGATCAGGATCGATAGTTTCATAGGATGGCTCCTCACTGTTTATCTGCGACCATTATAGCAAATGATTACTGTCAAAA
Source organism: Clostridiaceae bacterium (assembly GCA_012729935.1). GTDB lineage: Bacteria > Bacillota > Clostridia > Saccharofermentanales > UBA5734 > JAAYBY01. The sequence goes on from JAAYBY010000263.1 coordinate 6,520, forward strand.
TACAGCGGCGATTCCAGTTGGAATCGCCGCTGTATCTTTGGATTGCTCCTGTGATGACTGATTAATAGTTTCTGTAATTTTGGATTGCGTCTCTCATTGCCAGTACGTTCTCAACTTTACAATAATCCGTTATGGAGTTGGCGCTAGCAACGATGTACCCGCCGCCGTCACCGATTTTTTCGATTTTTTCCTTAACTTCGGCATCCACCTCTTCTGGCGTACCCAATGTCAATGTATAGTGCAGATCAATATTGCCATGAATGCAAATTCGTTTCCCGTAAATTCTCTTGATCTCAAAAATATCCATGGCGCCCGGTTCAATCGGATTTACTGCATTCATGCCCAGTGAAATCAGATCGTCGAATACAGGCAGAAGATTGCCGTCACTGTGATAAATCCAGGGCAGCCGCGTCTGGTCTGCCACAATCTTCATGCGGGGCAGGAAGAATTCACGGAATGTCGCAGGTGAAAACATCGGACCCGTCTTGTAGGCGATATCGTCTGAGAATTTTACAAAATCAAAACCAAGGGACTGGGTCTTATCCAGCAATTCACAAACCCATTCGACATAGCGGTCAAAAAGTATCTCGACCATTTCCGGGTCATCTGCCATGGCGTATGAAAAGCCGTCAATTCCCATGCTGTTAAGTATACCGGCGCAACCTATACGGGTCACCAGTCCCAATGCGTATCCAGTCTGATGGTAACGCTCGAGAAATTGTTCAACCTGCTGCATGTATTCTGCGTCTATTTGGGGGAACACAGCCTTATCCATGTCTTCTCTGGTATGAATAGCCGGCTCGCTGACAAAATCAATCTGGGAAGATGCATATTGCCGTTTCACAAAAAATGGCGGGTATAAGTTTAGCGTAAGCGCATCAAAGCCCATAAAATCTGCCAGGTCTTTCTGATCAAAATCAGTTCGCTGCATCACACTGACCTGCATTCTGGCATCCATGCTGTCAACAAATGGCACTTTGTCCGGCTGTCCACCCTTTAGTGCCGTCAAAACCCGTTCTCTGCTGTTCATCTATTTGTTCCTCACATTCTCTTTTATCAACCATTTCATGAATCACTACCGGACCATTCAACGGACATATCCTGGTCTGATCCAGATAACATTCTATCACAGCTGCTAAACGCTGCAAGCGACAATATAAATGAATTATCGACTGCTCTCCTATCTAATCATTTGACTATATGAATGAAAAAAGACCAGATCTTCATTTCCATTTTATTCAGGTCAGGCTCATCTGCCAATCTATTCAGATTCTATTTTGTTTAAATTCGGTTAAGGTTTATATTGGATCAGATAAGTTGTAGTTTTCTTGTTGTCTTTTAGAAGACTGATGGCTAAAATTATGAACATGATGGGCATGCTGAGGACTGTTACCTCAGACGTACCGAGACGAAAAGCAGGAGGCTTCTATGAAAACACTGATTCTCAATACAGAAGAAACACTGAAACATCTGTCAGTTGACATGGCCGTCGAAACGATTGATTACGTCTTTCGCGAACTTGGGTCCGGCCGGATCAACATGCCGCCCAAGGCGCACACGGACATGTCAGGTATCGGGCACGAAGCGTGGTGTAATGCCATGCCGGCTTATCTGAAAGATCGTCAGGTCGGCGGCATCAAATGGATCGGCGGATTCGGAGAGAACAGAAATAATCATTTGCCTTACATTATGGGGTTACTGGTTTTAACCAACCCGGATAACGGGTTCGTCAAATCTGTAATGGATGCCAGATTGATTTCCGACTATCGGACAGGTGCTTCAGCAGCTGTTTTTTCCAGATATCTGTGTCATAAGCCGCTTGA
>JAAYBY010000264.1 GCA_012729935.1 Clostridiaceae bacterium
GTCTCACCATACCGGATCAGACACGATCCATTCGCGAACTGTGCGATTCGGCCGGTTTCCACGATAAAGGGTCTGCCAGCCAATTCTGTTTGAAAAATTTTCTCCATGAAAGTTCCTCCTTGGGTATGCAGCATATTTGTGCTGCCTGTTCTGGACCCACGGAGCGGTAGACTGTAGATTCCATTTCCGGACTGTTCCGGACGCGCAATCTACCTGCTACTGCCCGCAGGTTGCTCTTAAATTGTGAAAATGGTGAGCGGAAACCGCTCACCAGAACACGTTTTTACTTTCTGATATTCAGTTTGCTGATAATGGCACGATAACGTTCGATATCGATACGGATCAGATAGTCAAGCATGCCACGCCTCTGGCCGACCATCATCAAAAGGCCACGGCGGGAATGATGATCATTCTTGTGTTCCTTCAAATGCCCGGTGAGATGGTTGATTCGTTCTGTTAAAAGTGCAATCTGTACTTCCGGTGAACCGGTATCGCCCTCGTGTAAACCATAAGTAGCGATCAGTTCTGCTTTTCTCTCTTTGTCCATAGTTCCTCCTTAATGTGCCTCTGTCAAAGTAGACGGTCGGACTTTCCGAAAACCTTGATCATGGCAGACTAGGCCAACAATACCATAAGTAGCTTTATCTGTAAAGACTTTGGCCGCAAAAACCCGTTCCGGGACGGTGGCTTCTATAGAGCGTCAATAATCACGCAGGCTCAGCAGCTCCGCGAGACCGGTATTCGTGCGTCTGTCCGCGATCCTTGATGATCACTTCATTGCCTTCAAAGGCACTCGTGTTGGCTTCTGTGTAGCCGATCACCCGTGTTTCGAGTTCGAATGTACCGCAAATAGACCGGATCCGATCGACCTCTTCAGGCTGGCAGACCAGCTCCATCCGATGTCCCATGTTAAAGACCTGATACAGTTCCTTCTCATCGATCTGTCCCGTTTCACGCAATGCTTCAAACAACGGGGGTGCCGGAAACAGATTGTCTTTGACATATCTGATCTGGTGCCCGAAATCACGGCATTTGGCCTGTCCGCCGCCTGTACAGTGAATCAGCGCTGCAATACTGAGGGGCATTGCTTTCAAGATCGTTTTGATCACCGGAAGAAAACTGCGCGTCGGTGACAGCAGCGCTTCGCCGACTGAAAGCTCTGATCCGGGAAGTGGGTCAGTCAAATGCCAGTTGCCGCAGTAGGCAAGCATTGGATCCATCGAACTGGAATAGGATTCCGGATATCGTGTCCGGTAGTCCGGATGCAGCAGAAGATGCCGAGCGGCTGTCAGTCCGTTGGAACCGATGCCTGAATTTTCTTTTACTTCACCGTTCATTCGACCGAATGAGGCCAGTCCGATTATGGCCATTCCCGGTGCGATCCGGCTGGGATCTATCAGCTGGCACCTCGGAAAACGTACGAACATCGACGCATCACAGATCACCGTCTGGACAAGATCACCGACGTCAGCGGTCTCACCGCCGGTCATGGATAGGGTGATGCCCTGCTCCTGAAATTGTTCTACAATCCGATCGTAGCCGTGAATGATGGCAGACAGACAGTCACCGTCTACACGCTGGGCATTGCGCCCGATTGTATTTGATAGATAAAACTGATCATAAGCGCCAACACACGCCAGATCATCCGTATTCATGACGACTGCATCCTGTGCCAATCCGGCAAACCATGCAGGATTTCCGGTTTCACGATACATCAAATAAGCGACAGATGATTTCGTACCGGCTCCGTCGGCGTGAAATGACATGCACCAGTCTGATAAGCCGGCCGGATCCGGCAGTATTTTACAAAAAGCCCCCGGCAGCAAGCCCTGATCCTGACTGGATATGGCACGGTGCACGTCATCTTTTGTCGCTGAAACACCTCGTGACTTGTAAAACTGGCTCGACATATCGCATCAGACTGCCATCTGATTCAGGCAGTCGCTCCTTTCAAGAAAAATGTTTTCCGGGATAACCTGTAAGCCGGGTCCTGTCTTGGACAACCATCTATCTAGGCCGACTGTTGCCAGCCGGCTCCAGCCACCTCCATGGGACGTGCGGGCCGCACATCTGTCCCGCCGCGGTGTTGCTCCAGGTGGGGTTTACAGAGCCGGAATGTCGCCATTCCGCTGGTGAGCTCTTACCTCACCTTTCCATCCTTGCCGGCACCCTGAGGTGCAGGCGGTCTATTTCTGTTGCACTGTCCTTGAAGTTGCCTTCACCGGGAGTTACCCGGCACCCTGCCCTGTGGAGCCCGGACTTTCCTCACGTGCCGCCTTTCGGCTGACACCCGCGGCTGTCCGGTTAACCCGGAAAACAGTACCATTATAATCCAGACCGCTGTAAACGGCAATTGGCAGATCGACAGCCGCTGCCAATCTGGCGGAAAGCGGTTCAAGAACCACGCGTTCAGAAACGTCGTGTCCGACAGAAACAAGTGTCATACCGGCTGTTCTCAAAGCCAGTCCCGTGTTGTATTTGAACTCGCCGCAGATTACAGTGTCCACCTGA
>JAAYBY010000265.1 GCA_012729935.1 Clostridiaceae bacterium
ATTACAAAAAACAAGCCGATTTTTCCACGACTTGATCTGGATAAAGAACTGGAAGGACTGGGTGAAGAACTAAATCAGCCCACACAGCCTGAAACAACAGACATACAAGACGAAAAGCAGGCTGTCGAGCCGGAATGGATTGAAATCGGCGACTTCGCGAAAGTCGATCTGCGAATCGGACGGATCGTACGTTGTGAAAAAGTGTCGGGTTCAGATAAACTGCTTTGCTCTCAGGTTGACATGGGCGGAACCACCCGCCAGATTCTGTCAGGCATTGCCGCTGACTACCAGCCTGAAGACTTGTTGAATCGTTTGGTCGTAGTGGTAACCAATCTGAAACCGAGAAAGATTCGGGGACTCGTATCAGAAGGCATGCTGTTGTGTGCAGAGTCGGAAAACGAGTGTCGTCTCCTGACGGTGGACGGGACGATCGAGCCTGGCTCACAAGTTCGCTGACAACCATGGCACATAAAGAAACTGACAAACAGCCCGCGGACTCAATCGCAGCGGAAATGATCTGGTTTGACTCACATGCTCATTTACAGGACGAGGTGTACGATAAAGACCTGCAATCTGTGCTGGATCGAGCGGAACAGGTGGGTGTCCGGCAGATCCTGTTGCCCTCGTCCAGTCTCGACGATGCGAAAAGGGCTGTTGCGCTGGCCCGCTCCGATCGGCGACTGGTCTGTGCTGTCGGCTGTCATCCACATGAAGCACATTCATTTAATCTAGATGAAATTGAGCCATGGCAGACATTGATCGATCAGAAAAGTCAGACGCGGATCGTTGCCGTTGGCGAAATCGGCCTTGATTATCATTATGATTTTTCGCCGCATGAAACACAGCAGTCAGTCTTTCGCAGGCAGCTTGAGTGGGCTTCTCACTGGGATCTGCCGGTGATCATCCACAACCGCGAGGCAACGCTCGATTGTCTGCGCATGCTTGATCAGGCAGCTGCTGATGGTTTTCTGAGAACGAATCCGGGTGTCTTTCACTGCTTCTCAGGCAGTGTGGAAACCGCTAAAATTGTTTTGGAGATGGGATTTTATTTGGGTTTTGACGGACCGGTTACTTTTAAAAATGCCAGGAAGACGATTGATGTCGTGTCGATCTGCCCATCAGACCGTCTGCTGATCGAAACAGACAGCCCATATTTGACGCCCGAACCATACCGGGGGCGGCGTAACGAACCGGAATTTCTTCCTTTGATCGGCTCGCGAATTGCACAGATAAGAGGCGTATCGGTTGAGACCATCGCTTCAGAAACAACCCAAAATGCATGCAGGCTCTTTGAACTTTGATCACCGGACACCGTGTAAATACTCATTCAAATGATTCAAAGCACTGTCACGAAAGAAAACGGGAAAGTCGCCAAAACAACTGATTTATGGTTTCAGAAACACTGTTGACAAGGTCTTTGGTTTCGATTATACTTTCACTTGCGCTCCAAAGAGTGCAAAGGGATTGGGAGCTTAGCTCAGCTGGGAGAGCATCTGCCTTACAAGCAGAGGGTCACAGGTTCGAGCCCTGTAGTTCCCACCATTAAAATGGCGCAGTAGTTCAGTTGGTTAGAATGCCAGCCTGTCACGCTGGAGGTCGAGGGTTCGAGCCCCTTCTGCGTCGCCAAATTGCCCAGATAGCTCAGTCGGTAGAGCAGTGGACTGAAAATCCTCGTGTGGCTGGTTCGATTCCGGCTCTGGGCACCAAGATCCGGTTCTGGAGATGAGCCGGGTCTTTTTAATCGCTGAACGGGATTCGCCGCTTCAACGATTCGCGGCTACAACAAGCTACAACAGTCGCTGCAGACCTGCTTGTCAACGACTGCCCGATATGGTAAAATGGCCCATGCTGCCGGATTGTCTGATTGATACCGGCTGGAGGTATGCAATATGAATGGTTTTGTCATTGTACTCGCAGTTTTGAATATTATCATCAGTCTCGGGCTGGTCATCCTGGTTATTTTTCAGGAAGGCAACGCAAAGGGACTGGGTGCCATCAGCGGCGGTGCCGATACTTTTTTCGGCAAATCAAAAGGCCGCAGCATGGATCGCATTCTGAAGAAGTTGACGACGCTGGCAGCCGGATTGTTCGGAGCGTTTACAATTATACTGTATCTGCTGACGGGACGCGGCTGATCGGAGTCATCTCCTGACCGAAATGAATGTTTAGACCGGAAATCCGACAGAGGCGCAGCAAACCTCTGTCTTTTATTTTCCAG
>JAAYBY010000266.1 GCA_012729935.1 Clostridiaceae bacterium
CGACTGTCGCGTAGCTTCCTGTATTCCAGATGACAGGAACTGACTGGGCTTTTTCATCTGTCTTAAGATCTGCAATCCAGGCTGGCAGTCGATCGGCGTAAGTATCAGGCGTCACCAGATTGATGTTGTGAACACCCTCGTTCAGCAGTTTAAGAACAGCTGCCTGCAGTTCTTTTGCTGACAACCGGCTGCCCTCACGCCCGTGGCTGATGCTTGCATTCTGGCAGAAACAACATTTCAGCGTGCAGTTTGTGAAGAAGACAGCTCCGGATCCACGACTGCCGCTGATGAACGGCTCCTCCCAATGATGAACCATCAGGCGGGCAACGCGAAAATCAGAAAACCCCTCATCAGCACCGCATAAGCCAGGCTGTTCCTGTGTCCGCAGTGCGCCGCAGGCACGTGGACACAGGTGGCATACATTCGTATGATCAGACTTTTTCAAAGAAAGTCAGATAAGCCAGATGCGTGTAGTAAACATCAATTTTGCTGGTTATTTCGAATGGGGCATGCATTGAAAGAACCGGTACACCGCAATCTATAACTTCCATACCTAGATTGGCGAGATAAGCCGCCACTGTTCCGCCGCCGCCCATATCAACTTTTCCCAATTCACCTGTCTGCCACGGGATACTCTCCTGGTCAAACACACGTACAATGCGACTGAAGAATTCGCTGTTAGCATCACTGGTTCCGCTTTTTCCCCGTGCACCTACATATTTAACCAGACAAAGTCCATGTCCCATGAAAGAGCTGTTTTTAGCATCGTACACAGATGCAAATGTCGGATCATATCCAGCACTCACATCGGCCGATAACATCTGACAACGTAAAAGCATCCGCGCAAAATCAAGCTGACTGCGATCCGTTGAAGCAGTACGAACATATAATTCCTGCAAAGCGTATTCATATGCGCGGGACTGGGCACCCGTGTTTCCCTGACTGCCGATCTCCTCCTTGTCGAACAAGAGACAGGCGATGGTACGTTTCGGCTTTTCAACATGCGTCAGAGCCGTTAAAGCAGTGTACGCGCAGACCCGATCATCCTGGGCGTACGCTCCGATCATGCTTTTATCCAGACCGACATCTCTCGCCTGGCCGGCAGGAACAATCTCAATCTCCGCTGTGACAAGATCGCGTTCCGTCAGCTCATAACGCTCATTCAGAAGCTTGAGCAGCGCCAGCTTGAATCGCCCGGATACTTTGGCATCCGGATAGGGTCGCGAAGCAATCAGCACATTGAGATCTTCACCGGTAATCACTTCGGTTGCCTTTTTGTTCATTTGGTCTTTTCCCAAATGAGGCAGCAAATCGGTTATTGTCAGAACCGGATCTTCGGGAGATTCTCCTATGCTGATATTGATTGGCGTTCCATCTTGACGAATGACGGTCCCATGGATCGCCAGTGGAACAGCCGGCCACTGATATTTTTTGATACCGCCATAATAGTGAGTCTTCAGGTAAACGAGTTCATTATCCTCATAGACGGGAATCGGCTTTAAATCAAGACGGGGGGCATCGACATGGGCGCCGATCAGGTTAAACCCTGTGTCGGGCGAATCTGTGCCAACAACAGCAGCAACGAGGCCTTTCGAGCGAATTGTCTGATATACTTTACTGCCTGGTTCAAAATGTGACTGCGATTCGAGTGGTACGAAGCCCATATTCTCCAGTGTTTCAATCGTCAGATTGATGAAGTGCCGTTCTGTCTTCCCCAGATCCATATACGCTTTATAATCATCAGCGTAATCCATTATCGTCTGGATCGTTTCATCTGACGAGTTGTCCCAAAGGTTGGGAAACGACACTTCCAGCTTTTTTTTAAGTTTCTCAATATCTGGATGTGTCTGCCCTTTTTCTTTATTTTTAACAGTTATCTTTTTGTTTTCTTTATCCTGGACCATTCTAAAATCCTCCTGTTTTTATGTTGAGTCCGCCTCGTCTCGTTGGACGTTCGGACGCATTCTGTATTATAATCTATTTCTGGATGAATAGACAAATCTTCATCAGCCAGACCGGGAGTTAATATGCTGATTGATCATCATACACATACCTCGCCTTTCTCTTTTGACGGGCGGCAATCACCTGAAGAGCTGCTCAAGGCAGCGATGCATCGTCACCTCGACGGTGTCTGTGTGACGGATCATTACGAAAAAGATATCCGTTACATTGAAGGTGTGGAAGCGATTTTCGACATGGATGCATACGCTGCATGCCTGAAGCAGTTGAAGAGACTGGGCGAATCAATGGGACTAATGGTCCTTTACGGCATTGAACTCGGCTATCTGCCACACTTAAGCGAGATTTTTCGTCAGCGCGTTCTGCGTTATCCTTTCGATGTTGTGATTTCTTCAGTTCACATCCTGGATGCAGAAGATCCTTATGTCGATGATTTTATATATCGTTACGGAAAACAAATGCTTTACTGCCGCTATTTTGAACAGTTAACTGAAATGACCCGAAACGGGCCCGACTTCGACATTCTCGGCCATTTTGATTATATCTGCCGATATGCACCCTGGCAGGACAGAAAAGTGCTCTGGTCTGAACATGCGAACCAACTGGACGAACTGATTAAATCGATTATCGATACAGGAAGAACACTGGAAATCAACACAGCGACTGTTGCAAAACTGCGTCAGAATGGCTATTCAGTCAAAAATTCATGGCCGGATGAAGCGATTATGCGCCGTTACCTTGAAGCTGGCGGAACACAAATCTGTTTATGCAGCGATGCACACGAAGCACCCTTCGTTGGCCGCTATTTTGCAGAAGGGATTGAATGGCTTAAAAGCCTTGGTTTCAAGTATCTGACCCACTATGTAGGACGTCAGCCTGTCATGACACCATTATAATCAATAAGGCCGCCGGCTAAGATGGTTTGCTCTCGATAGAAGACGCAGGATTGCCCCGGAGTCGGAGCTGATACAGGTTCATCAAAATGAACAATTATCTCGTTCTTATCCTGATTCGGATAAACACGACACGGTGCAGGTTTGGCTGAACTGCGTATACGGCCGCTCATTGCCTCCCCCTCATTGAATGAATCCACACCCGAAAAAACGATGTCCGTGACCCTGATTTTACTTTGCATGACCCGTTCATAGGGGCCAACGGTCAACTGACGATTGTCCAGGTTCCGATCAACCACAAACAGTCGATCAGTCGTCTTGACGTTGAACCCTTTTCGTTGACCAAATGTATAGTATGCAAGCCCGGTATGAGTCCCAATTTGTTCACCGTCGCAATTTACAATCGGTCCCGGTTCCAACAATCGATCCGCATTCGCTAATGACCGGCGAATTGCCTCTTCACGAATCATCTGAACATAATTTTTGTCCGGTAAAAAGCAAATATCCTGACTATCCTGCTTGAGCGCCAGCTGGTCGCCTTTTTGATCGACCAGATTGTGCCGGGCAGCGATTCTCCGCACCTCTTCTTTTGCATAGCCGCCAAGCGGGAACATAATATGTTGAAGTTGATCCTGATTCAGACGATATAAAAAATAAGTTTGGTCCTTATATCCGTCCGTCACTTTTTTTAACGCAAACCGCCCCGTCTGCTCAATCCGTTCAATGGCTGCATAATGTCCGGTTGCGATCCAGTCAAACTGATTACGTCTGGCTGTTTCCAGAAGAACATCGAACTTTAAAGACGGGTTGCAGATAACACAGGGATTTGGCGTATAGCCGGCTAACCAGGCATCAACAAAAGGATCGATGACAGTCTGCTGGAACAAGGCGCGAACATCAATCGGAAAAAAATCGATTGACAGTTGGCGGCACAGCTTTTCAGCATCGTATCTTGCAGCATCGGCATTGTCATGGGTCATCAGAAAGGCTCCAGACACATGATATCCGGCTGTTTTTAGCAGGAGACAAGTAACGGCACTATCAACACCGCCACTGACACCAACGAGTACGCGTTGTGTACGGACTGCGTCATGTGGACGTCTGTCAGTGAGCGTCATGAGCGTCTTCGTCAAGCTTGTCAAACAGATGTTTGTTTTCGTCAGTAATTAAATCATGCTCTTTATAATAAGCGAGCAGTGCAGATTTAACAGCTTGTTCAGCGAGCAATGAACAATGCATTTTAATCGGAGGCAGGCCGCCCAAGGCCTCCGCTACCGCTTTATTTGTCAGCCGGAGTGCTTCATCCAGCTTCTTTCCCTTAATCATTTCAGTCGCCATGCTGCTTGTTGCGATTGCAGAACCACAGCCAAATGTCTTGAATTTTGCATCAACAATAACGCCATCTTCGATTTTCAGCGTTACTTTCATGATATCTCCGCATTTTGCATTACCGACTGTTCCGGAAGCATCAGCGTTCTCGATTTCGCCGACATTTCTTGGATTCATGAAATGATCCATTACCTGATCACTATATTGCATATGCTTCTTCCCTTTCTATACGTGTTGATTCAGATCTGTCTGCTGACGGTCCGCAGGATATAATGGTGACAACTCTCTCAGCCGCGCAACGATTTTCGACAAATCTCCGACCATGCGGCTGAGATCTTCTGCTTCTGTCTCACGACCGAGTGTCACCCGCAGTGATCCGTGCGCAATTTCATGCGGCAGACCGATTCCGAGCAGGACATGAGAAGGATCCAGAGAGCCTGACGTACACGCAGAGCCACTTGAACATTCATATCCAAAGTGGTCAAGCATCAGCAAAATGGACTCTCCCTCTATGTATTTGAATGAAAAATTAACATTGTTGGGCAGCCGCTGGACAGGATGTCCATTCAACCGGGTATCCGGTATGGCTGCCATCACTGATTTGATAAAATCATTCCGCATCATTGTTAATCGCTGGGAAGTCACCGGCATTTCTGAGACTGCCAGTTTAAATGCGTGGGCAAAACCGACAATTCCGGCAACATTCTCGGTACCGCCGCGTCGGTTGTTTTCCTGGGCACCTCCGTCCAGAAGATTCGGTAGTCTGACGCCTTTTCGGACGTAAAGGGCTCCGACTCCTTTGGGTCCATACAGTTTGTGTGCTGAAAATGAAATCATATCAGCACCCAATGTCCTGACATCAATCGGTACAGAACCAGCCGCCTGAACAGCGTCCGTATGAAACAGGATTTTTTGTTCACGGCAGATTGAGCCGATTGTTTCAACAGGTTCGATGGTACCAATCTCGTTATTGGCCATCATAATCGAAACTAAAATCGTATCCGGACGAATGGCTTGTCTCACGGCTTCCGGGTCTACCAGGCCGTTTGTGTCGACAGGCAGCCAGGTGACATCAAACCCCTGCTTTTCAAGCGTCTGGCAGGTGTGAAGAACGGCATGATGCTCAATCTGCGAGGTGATTATATGGCGGCCCTTTTTCTTGAGCGCTTCTGCGGTTCCCTTTATGGCCCAGTTGTCAGATTCCGTACCACAGGATGTGAAAAATATCTCTCTGGGATCAGCATGAATGCAGTCAGCGACTGTCTGTCTGGCCTGTGTTAACAAGCGCTGTGCTTCCTGGCCGGTCTGATAAAAAGATGATGGATTTCCGAACTGCTCACTGAACAGCGGCAGCATAACATCCAGCACCTCTTTTCTGACGGGTGTTGTCGCAGCATGATCCAGATAAACCCGTTTGGGTTTTTGCATGTTGTCATCTCCTAACTAATCGACTTCTTACTTAATGCTAAACTGATTTACATCAGGAGGTTGTAACTCAGGTTACTGTGCCGTTTCAGCCTCTTTATTCACGATCCTGAACAACTTGGCAAGGTGGAACCGGCATGTGCCATGATCAACACATTTGTTTGCGGCCCCAATTGCATCAGTGCGTCGGAAACAGCAAGCTGCAGATCGTTATAGGGTTGCATAAAGGCCTGTCTGGCATCGTGATCGGATAATTCAGATACCAGATAAATGGTGACACGATTTGCGACGGTGGCAATCGCAGCTGCCTTGTGTCCGCCCAAACGAAAATCCGAACGGACGCGGTCGATCAGATCCTGAGGTTTATCCGCCTCCATCAGCCATTCTTCAAACGTATCTTCTCCGTATCCTTCGGTGCAGGCAGCGGTCAGGATGATAATCCCGCCGTCGCGTACTGCCTGGCTGGCATTGTCCAGGGCTTTTTGTGCCTGATAAAGGTTGATATCTTTTGGGTAGCCGCCAGGTGATGCAATCACAAGGTCAGCCCGCTTCCCGATCGGAATCTTGTACAGACTGTCCAGGAAGGCACAACCTGCCCGATGAGCCTGACGATGGTCGCCTGCCACCGCCTTGACAATTTTCTTTTGCTCATCCAGAACAACATTGACGATAAAATCACAGCCGCACATATCAGCCGCCTCTTCCATGTCAAGTCGAAGCAGATTGTCGTCAATCGCACCTGCACGGGCGTACGATTCAACCATCCGACTGTGATTCGCCTGGATTGCCTCGCGGTCGGAAACGCCCGGCATCAAGGCTTTCCCTCCCCCGCTGTACCCGGCAAAGTAATGATATTCGATATTACCGACGCAGATTCTGCGATCGGCCTGGGCAACAACGGATGTAATATTTACAGGGGTGCCGAGTTTTGTTGTTCCCAGAAAAACAGTGTCTTCCGGATCGCTGTCGACCGTATGGACTTTCGCATACAAATCATGACCGACCAGCTGACGCTGCTCATCCTGCGTGTGACGGCGATGGCTGCCCAGAGCAAAAACGATTGTTATGTCATCAAGATGAATACCAGCTTGTGTCAGTTCATCAATGAGCGGCGGTAGAACAACAGAGGATGGACAGGGTCGTGTTATATCGCTGGTGATGATACAAACTTTTTCGCCTGGCCGGACGAGCTGATTAAGGACCGGGGAACCGATCGGGTTTTTGATCGCTTCCCGGACTGCCTCTGATTCATCGACATCAAGATCGATCTCAGCAGCAGTCAGTGACAATACGTCGAATTCTGAATCAATCTCAAAAGAGCGTGTTTCTCGTCCATAGTCTACAGACCAGGATTTGCGAGTCATGAGGAAGACCTCCTTTTGTCTAACCAGTTCTTTATTCTACTCTCATAGCCGTTGTCAGCCGGTTGATAATAACGTGTTCCCCGAAGCACTTCGGGAAGGTATTCCTGATCGACAATATTACCCGGAAAATCATGTGCATACAAGTATCCCTTACCATAGCCCAAATCAGACATGCCTTTAACAGGCGCATTACGTAGGTGCATCGGAATTTCACCGGTCTGGCGGTTTTCAACGTCAGCGAGTGCCGTATCGATTGCGACAATCGTTGCATTCGATTTCGGGCTTGTGGCAACTGCAAGAGTTGCTTCGCTGAGCAGAATCCGTGCTTCAGGCATTCCGACGGCCATGGCTGCCTGATACGCTGAAACAGCAAGAGAAAGCACCTGGGGGTTCGCCAGCCCGACATCTTCTGCAGCACAGATTATAATTCGTCTTGCCAGAAATTCAATTTCCTCCCCGCTGTGCAGCGCGCGCGCCAAATAATAGATGGCGGCATCCGGATCGCTGCCGCGCATTGATTTAATGAATGCGCTGATCGTATCGTAATGGCTTTCCCCATCAGCATCATAGGCCAGACTTCGTTTCTGCATGCAGTCCTCGATGACAGCCTGATCAATATGAACAACACCATCATGGTCCGGTTGAGTGGTCATAACAGCGAGTTCCAGGGCGTTCAGGGCAATTCTCGCATCGCCATTGGCAATAATGCTGATACGATCAAGGGCATGCTCTTCCAGTCGGACAGGAGTCGATCCCAATCCCCGTTCAGGATCTTCTAAGGCCTGTTGCAGGATTTTGCAGATGTCGGATTCCGTCAACGGCTTCAACTGAAAAACTGTTGAACGGGATATCAGCGCCTTATTGACTTCAAAAAAAGGATTTTCCGTGGTCGCGCCAAATAAGATCAAAGTTCCGTTTTCAACCTGGGGAAGCAATGCATCCTGCTGTAATTTATTAAACCGGTGGATCTCATCAATAAACAAAAGTGTCCGGCCTGACGGATTGAGAATCGGATTCTGGGTGTCGCTGATAATTCGCTTGATATCGGCAACCCCCGCTGTTACGGCATTCAGTTTACGGAACTCAACTTTTGTTGTTTCAGCAATAACGCGCGCCAGAGATGTCTTGCCGGTTCCAGGCGGGCCAAATACGATGATCGAACTGAGACGATCCGCCTCGATCATTCTTCGCAGCATTTTGCCATGTCCCAGAATATGCTCCTGACCGACAAATTCGCTGAGCGATCTGGGTGCCATCCGGTAAGCCAGCGGTTCCGGCTTGCCACTCTGGCTATCCATTTACAACGCCTCCCTCACCTGCGTCCAAAATCTCTTCATTGAAGATGCTCATAAAGTGGATAGCGGCTGCACAGGGCAGCAACGCGATCTTTGATCTGTGATGTGCTCCCTGCAAAATCTGACAGGGTCAAGGCAATCAGATCTGCAATTTCATCCATATCAGACGGGGTCATACCGCGTGTTGTAACCGCTGGCGTGCCCAGTCGAATGCCGCTGGTTACAAACGGTTTTTCGGGATCATAGGGAATACCGTTTTTATTACAGGTGATATTAACCGAGTCCAGACGATTCTGGAACTCCTTGCCTGTTACACCGGTCTCTCTGAGGTCGACCAGCATCAGGTGTGTATCGGTTCCATCAGCAACCAGTCTCAATCCACGTTTCTTTAATCCCTCAGCCAACGCTGCCGCATTGGTGATAATGTTCTTCTGGTACTGTTGAAAGGAAGGCATCAGTGCCTCCTTAAAAGCGACCGCTTTTCCCGCGATAACATGCATCAACGGTCCACCTTGCTGGCCGGGGAAAACAGCAGAATCGATCGCTTTGGCATACTGGCTCCGACAAAGGATCATACCACCACGTGGACCACGCAGTGTCTTGTGTGTGGTTGTTGTCACAAAATCCGCATAAGGCACAGGGTCAGGATGAAGTCCGGCAGCCACCAGACCGGCAATATGCGCCATGTCAACCATTAAATATGCGCCAACCGCATCTGCGATTTCCCTGAAACGTTCAAAATAGAGCGTTCTTGGATAAGCACTTGCACCGGCAACAATTATTTTCGGTTTTTCCGATTGAGCGATCCGCATGATCCGGTCATAATCCAGCACACAGGTGTCCGGCTCAACCTGATAAGCAACCGCCTGATAGGTTCGGCCGGATACATTACGGAACATGCCATGCGTCAGATGTCCGCCATGGGAAAGGTCAAGTCCGAGTATTTTGTCACCCGGTTCCAGAACCGCAAAGTACACCGCGTTGTTTGCCTGTGCGCCTGAATGAGGCTGAACGTTCACATGCTCGGCATGAAACAGCTCTTTTGCCCGATCGATCGCCAGTTGCTCAACCACATCTACATATTCACAACCACCGTAGTATCTTTTACCAGGATAGCCTTCCGCATATTTATTGGTTAACGGTGTCCCGACCGCTTCAAGTACTGCCTCACTAACGAAGTTTTCTGAAGCGATTAATTCGATCTTGGTCCGCTGACGGTTGATTTCGTTTTGGACGGCCTCGAAAACGAGAGGATCTGTTGATGCGAGTTGTGAATAGTTCATGTGCTGGTTCCTCCAATAACTAAAGTGTGTCGTAAAGCTATCTATTGCATCTATTTTAGAGCATCAGTCAATTTTGTAAAGAGGATCCGGTCCGGGCGGTTCCAGTGGCTGCAGCACATCTAATTGATGAATCAAGCGTTCCGGACATTCAGTCAATCGTCCGATCGGTGTACAAAGAATGCCCTTTTGAGCCATCTCATCAATCAGCTGATCGGGTTCGCTTGTGACAAGGATGAGACTGCCGCTTGAAATCAGTCGATAGGGGTCAACCCCAAGAGCTGCGCAGATTTGTTGAGTCAGTTGATCAACCGGGATCTGGTCCAGATCGATCACGCAGCCGAGTCCGCACGCCTCCGCGATTTCCCAGCACGCACCGAGAATACCACCCTCAGTCGCATCATGCATCGCATGTACATTCATGCGACGCCCCAGTGTCCCTTCCTCAATAACGCTGATAGAGTCGATCAGGGCGGCTGCGGCGTCCAGCTGATTTTCAGACAGATGCTGGCTCAATTTTTCACGGTGATCCCGTGCAAAAATAACACTGCCCTCAATACCGGCTGTCTTTGTCATGCAGATTGTATCGCCGGCCAGGCCGCCACCTGGATTGGTGACTGAATCGCCGTAGGTAAAACCAATCGCGGTTGCAACCATAACAAACCGGTTAACCGAATCGCTGATTTCCGTATGACCGCCGACAATTGCCACGTTCAGAGATTTTGCCGTGTCAGACGCCTGTTCGACAATCTTGACAATTTGATCGGGCGTACAGGACGGCGGTGCAATCAACACCAGCATCAGAACACTTGGCCGAACCCCGCAGGCGGCAATATCATTACAGGCTATGTGAACACACAATCGGCCGATGTCTGATGCGGCTCCGGTGATCGGATCACAACTCAAAACAACTTGTCCGTCATTGAATCGGACCGACGCACAATCAAGACCGATTCCGGGGCCCTGCAGAACATTCGCGGGAAGTGGCGGCAACTTGTTTAGAACGAGATTTTGCAGATCCTCATGACTTAGCTTACCAACCTTCATACCTCAATCACCTCTATCTTTTCGAGAACAGACTGAATCATTGAATCAATTTCGAGACCGGTTTCAGACGCCTCGGCATCATCAATCGAAGGATGTGTTTTCGGATGTTTGGCAACAAAAACGGTACAGCAGTCCTCATACGGTTCAATGGATGTCTCGAACGTTCCAATTTCACGCGCTATTCGTACGGTTTCATTTTTGTTCATTCCGATGAGCGGTCGAAAAACAGGCATCGTGACAACACAGTCTATCGCACAGATTGCCGCCAGTGTCTGACTGGCGACTTGTCCCAGACTGTCACCGGTGATCAGGACTTTGCATCGGCGCTTGTACGCCAGCTGTTCTGCAATTCGCATCATCATGCGCCGTGTAATGACTGTCAGCATATCCTGATCGCAATGATCCCGTAAAGCCAGCTGCGCGTCGGTAAAATCAACAACGTGAACCGTCATGCGACCCGTGTAGTCTGACAGGATTTCTGCCAATTTCAAGACCTTTTCCCTGGCCTGATCACTTGTATAAGGGAAAGCATGAAAATAAACCGCTTCAAGTTCCATGCCGCGTGATGCCATTAGATAGCCGGCAACAGGACTGTCAATACCACCCGACAACAGAAGCATCCCACGTCCGCCTGTGCCAACCGGTAATCCGCGATGTCCAGGCAAAACGCGACTATACAGACACAACTGCTCACGTATCTCAACATACAGGGTAAAATCAGGATGATGCAGATCAACGCGCAGCTGGTCTGGATATGCTTCCATAATCTGATGACCGACCTCGGAACTGATTTCCATCGAAGTGAGCGAGAATCGCTTGTCACCGCGTCTGGTTTCTACTTTAAACGATTTTCCGGTTTGGTCTTGAATTAATTCGCCGACATAAATGACAGCCTGTTTAAGTAAATCATCGAACGATCCATCAAATATCCATACGGGGCTGACAGACACAACTCCGAAAACAGGCTGGATCGCCTGCATGGCAGCTTCCAGATCTGCTGAGCGTTCCATAGCTTCTATGTAAATACGCGACTGTGCTTTCGTTATCGTAAATTGACCCAGTCGTTCGAGCCGTCGCCGCATATTTGATATCAGCCGCCGCTCAAATTTATTGCGGTTTAGACCTTTTAGAGTAATCTCACCGATTCGCACCATTATCATCTGATTCGGTTTATTGTCAACTGTCACGCTGTTCTCCTCTTTATCTATTTGTCCTGGCCAGACGTCCATAAAGTCTGGCAATTGCCTGGGCGGTCTGAATGATCTCGTTCTCCGTGTTGTTCTCTGACAAGCTGATACGTACAGAACAGAGAATTTGTTCACGATCGATGCCCATAGCCTGCAGAACCCGATTGCCATGTTTCTTTTTAGCACCACATGCAGATCCGGTCGACACATAGATCGATTCGGCAGATAAAGCATGTACCAACGTTTCACCTTGTAGTCCCGGAAAAGAAATCGACATGATCTGTGGCAGGCTTTCATCTGGCGACTGCAGAATATGCGGAACATTCAACAACGCCAGTTCGTCCAGAAAAACCGTTCGCAACCGGTTCGTGTGAGCGGTATTATGTGTTGTGTGTTCAACTGCATTTTCCAGCGCCACAGCCAGTGCAGCAGCTAATGGCGGATTTTCAGTTCCCGAACGCAGCCTGTTCTGTTGGCCACCTCCGTGGATTAGCGGTTCAATGGTCGATCGGCGGTTTCTGACCAGCCAGCCGATACCTTTCGGTGCACCCACTTTGTGACCGCTTCCTGATAACATGTCTACGCCGCTGGGCTGAAACGAAAAGGGGGTCTTTCCCCACGTTTGAACGGTATCAAAATGGA